>NZ_JAZHYN010000007.1:0-99338 GCF_036576025.1 Methylocystis borbori
CGCGCAGGGCCATTCCACCAGCCGCGCCGGCCGCGATCAGAGCCCCGCCCGCGGCGAGCCCGGTTCCGACCGCCGCGCCGGCGCCGAGCTGCGGACCGCCGGAGACGAGGCCGTTGGCGATGCCGGGGCCGAAGATCCCGAGTCCGAGCAGCGAGAGCGCGGCGAGCACGATCGCCATCGCCTGATCGATCGTCGGCGCCTGAGTGCCGAAGCCGGCGGTGAACTGGGAGAACAACGTCGAGCCGATGCCGATGATGACGGCAAGGACCAGCACCTTGATGCCGCTGGAGATGACGTTGCCGAGCACGCGTTCGGCCATGAACGCGGACTTGCCGAACAGGCCAAAGGGGATGAGCACGAAGCCGGCGAGCGTCGTCAGCTTGAACTCGATCAAGGTGACGAAGAGCTGGACGGCGAGAATAAAGAAGGCGAGCAGCACCAGGGCCCAGGCGAACAGCAAGCAGGCGATCTGGATGAAGTTCTCGAAGAAGGCGATCCAGCCCATCAGGTTGGAGATGGAATCGAGCAGCGGCCGGCCGGCGTCGAGGCCAGTCTGCGCAACGCGGCCGGGGCGCATGAGATCGTCGACGGTGAACCCGGTTCCTGACGCCTTCAGGCCCAGTCCCGCGAAGCTCTCGAAGACGATGCGTGCGAGGTTGTTCCAGTTACCGATGATGTAGGCGAAGACGCCGACGAACAGGGTCTTCTTGACCAGGCGCGCCATGATGTCGTCATCGGCGCCCCAGCTCCAGAACAGCGCGGCCAACGTCACGTCGATGACGATCAGCGTGGTGGCGATGAACGCGACTTCGCCGCCGAGCAGGCCGAAGCCGCTATCGATGTAGCGGGTGAAGACCTCGAGGAATTGGTCGATGACGCCTGTGCCACCCATGGATCACCGCCCGTCGTTCGGCTGAGGCGGCGCCGGGACAGGCGCAACACCAAGGAAGTGGTCGCGGGTTTCGGCCCAAGTGCGCAGGCATTCGGTATCGCGCGCGGCGGCCTCGCCCAGCAGTTGGCAGCGCCGCTGCGCCTGGCGCAGCGGATCGGCCGGCGTGTCTTCGCTTGGCTGCAATGCCTGGACGGGCGGCTCTTCCTCTTTCCGGGTCATCTCGATCGCCGTCGCGGTGATGGCGACAGCGACGAAGACGATGGCGCCGAGGCGCGCGAAGAGCTTGCCGTCCATGACACGATCCTCGTGAGGGGCCTTAGTTGCCATTCGGGAACATGCGGGCGTTGCCGGGCTGATAGCCGCTGCCGGGGGTCAGGAAGCGCCGGCGCTGCTCGCGCCCCTGCTCAGCCGCCGCAGCACGCTCCGCTTCGGTTAGCGCTTGAGCCCGTCCGTTCGCGGCGACGACGGCGGTGAGATCGGCGAGCTGCTGGGCCTGAAGCGCGAGGAGCTGATTGCCGGCCTGCGCCGCCTGCAAGGCGCCGGTCGCGCCCTGGCTTTGGCCGATGAGCGCCGACATCTCGGCGCGGTTGGTGTCGATGTTGCCGACGACACCGGCCTGCACCCGCATGGCGTCCTGCAGGCCGCCGACGGTGTTCTGCCAACGCTCGCGCGCTTGCGCTACGAGTTGCTGGTCGGACGCGGACATCGACGCATTGCCGTAGGTGGAGGTGAAGGCCTGGTCGATCTGCTGGACGTCGTAGGCGATGCGCTGCGCCTGGCCGAGGAGTTGCTGCGTCCGTTGCACGGACTGCTGCAACCGTTGAAGCGAAGAGTAAGGCAGGCTCGCGAGGTTTCGCGCCTGGTTGATCAGCATCGTTGCTTCATTCTGAAGCGAGGTGATCTGGTTGTTGATCTGCTCCAGGGCACGAGCGGCGGAGAGAACATTCTGCACGTAGTTCGTCGGGTCGTAGACGATCCATTGCGCGGACGCGGGCTGGACCATCAGGGGCGACATCGCCACGGGGACGGAAAGGATCGACGCGGCAAGAAGCGCCGCGCGTGAGCGACGGAAGATCATGGCTGGGTCTCCAGGTTATTGAGGTTGGGGATGAGTTCGGCGGCCCAGGCGACGCCGCGCAGACGCAGCCAGGCCGGCAGGAAACCTTCGCGGCCGTGCTCTGCGATGACGCGCTCGATCGCGGCCTGATCGGCTTTTGAGGAGGCGGCGCAGAGCGCCAACGCCACGTCGGACAGACCGAGTTCGAAGAGTCGGTTGCCCCGGCGGGATTGGCAGTAGTAGTCGCGCTTCGGCATCGCGCGGGCGAGGATCTCGATCTGGCGATCGTTGAGCCCGAAGCGGCGGTAGATCGCGGTGATCTGCGGTTCGATCGCGCGCTCGTTCGGTAACAGCAGCCGCGTCTGGCAGCTCTCGACAATGGCCGGCGCAATAGCGGAACTGTCGATGTCGGAGAGCGATTGGGTGGCGAAGACGACGGACGCGTTCTTCTTGCGGAGCGTCTTCAGCCACTCGCGGAGCTGGCCGGCGAAATCATCGTCATCGAGCGCCAGCCAGCCTTCGTCGACGATGAGCAGCGTTGGGCTGCCGTCGAGGCGGTCCTCGATGCGGTGGAAGAGATAGGCGAGCACGGCCGGTGCGGCGGCGGTGCCGATCAGGCCCTCGGTCTCGAACGCCTGCACAACGGCTTCGCCAAGATGCTCGCTCTCAGCGTCGAGCAGCCGGCCATAGGCGCCCCCGACGCAATAGGGCCGCAGCGCCTGTTTGAGATCGTTCGATTGAAGGAGGACGGCGAGTCCGGTCAGGGTGCGCTCGCCGACGGGCGCGCTCGCCAGCGAGGTCAGCGCCGTCCAGATGTATTCCTTCACCTCCGGCGCGATCGTCACGCCCTCGCGCTGCAGGATCGCGACGATCCAATCCGCGGCCCACGCGCGTTCCGGCACGTGGTGGATGCCGGCGAGCGGCTGCAGCGAGACGCTGTCGGCGGCGCCTTCTGTCAGGCCGCCGCCGAGATCGTGCCAGTCACCCCCCATCGCGAGCGCCGCGGCTCGGATGCTTCCGCCGAAGTCGAAGGCGAAGACCTGTGAGTTGGGGTAGCGCCGAAACTGGAACGCCATCAGCGCCAGGAGCACGGATTTGCCGGCGCCGGTCGGCCCGACGACAAGCGTGTGACCGACATCGCCGACATGAAGGGAAAACCGGAACGGGGTCGAGCCTTCGGTCCTGCCGTAAAGCAAGGGGGGTTGCCCGAAATGCTCGTCCCGTTCCGGCCCCGCCCACACCGCCGACAACGGAATCATATGGGCGAGATTGAGCGTCGAGATCGGCGGTTGCCGGACGTTCGCGTAGACATGGCCCGGCAGTGACCCAAGCCAGGCGTCGACGGCGTTGATCGTCTCAGCCATCGCGGTGAAGTCACGGCCCTGAACGATCTTCTCCACCAGGCGCAGCTTCTCGGCGGCGATGCGTGGATCGGCGTCCCAGACGGCGACCGTCGCGGTGACATAGGCCTGACCGGCATAGTCGGCGCCGAGCTCCTGCAGCGCGAGGTCGGCATCGGCGGCCTTGTTCGCCGCGTCGGTGTCGACGAGCACCGAAGCCTCGTTGGTCATCACCTCCTTGAGGATCGCCATGATGCTCTTGCGCTTGGCGAACCACTGCCGCCGGATCTTGGTGAGCAGCTTGGTGGCGTCGGTCTTGTCGAGAAGGACGGCGCGCGTCGACCAGCGATACGGAAAGGCCAGCCGGTTGAGGTCGTCGAGCAGCCCAGGGGTAGTCGCGGTCGGGAATCCGACGATCGTCAGGATGCGCAAGTGCGCGTCGCCGAGGCGCGGCTCCAGCCCGCCGGTGAGCGGCTGATCGGCCAGCAGCGCATCGAGATACATCGGCGTCTCGGGCACGCGCACGCGGTGGCGCTTGGTAGAGACAGTCGAATGCAGATAGGTCAGCGTCTCGCCGTCATCGAGCCATGCGCATTCCGGCATGAAGTTCTCGATGAGCTGAAGCACGCGATCGGTGCGATCTGCGAAGCCGCGCAATGCCTCATGCGGGTCGATGCCGTTCTCGGCCTTGCCTTCATAGAGCCAGCTCTCGGCGCGGGCGGCGTCTTCGGCCGGCGGCAGGTATACGAAGGTCAGGAAGTAGCTGGACTCGAAGTGCGAGGCGTCTTCCTCGAAATCGGCCTTGCGCTCGGCGTCGACCAGAGCCGACGCGGCCTCGGGAAAGCGGCTCGCCGGATAGGCGCCGGCGCCATGGCGCTGGGCCTCGACGAAAATCGCCCATCCCGAGCCGAGCCGGCGGAAAGCGTTGTTGAGCCGGCCAGCCACGGCGACGAGTTCGGCCGGCACCGCGGAGTCGAGGTCGGGACCGCGAAACCGAGCGGTGCGCTGGAAGCTGCCGTCCTTGTTGAGAACGATGCCCTCGCCCGCGAGCGCGGCCCAGGGCAGGAAGTCCGCGAGACGGGTTGAGGTCCGGCGATATTCGGCGAGGTTCATCATTGGGATATCACGCGCTCAGGTGGCCGGGGATGCGCAGGTGACGGCGCACCACATCGACGAATTGCGGATCGCGTTTGGCCGCCCACACAGCCGCGAAATGCCCGATCGCCCAGAGTCCGAGACCGACCAGCCAGAGGCGGAGGCCGAGGCCGAGCGCCGCCGCTAGCGTGCCGTTGAGAATCGCGATGGAGCGCGGCGCGCCGCCGAGCAGGATGTGCTCGGTGAGTGCCCGATGGACCGGGACAGCGTAGCCCGGCACGTCGCCCGTGCTGTCGATCAAGCTCGCCATCAAACGAGCGCTCCGCCGCCGAAAGAAAAGAACGACAGGAAGAAGCTCGACGCGGCGAAGGCGATCGACAGGCCGAAGACGATCTGGATCAGCTTCCGCGCGCCGCCTGATGTGTCGCCGAAGGCAAGTGTCAGACCTGTGATGATGATGATCATCACGGCGATGATCTTGGCCACAGGTCCCTCGATGGATTCGAGAATGGACTGCAGCGGCGCTTCCCACGGCATCGAAGAGCCGGAGGCATGGGCTGCTGGGGCCAGCATCATGCTGACGACGGCGACGGACGCGGCGGTCACGATTTGACGGCGAATACGTAAGGCATAGAGGATCATGCGGAATCTCCTGAAGCAGGTTGGGTTGCGGGGATGACGCGGTAGTCGCCGTCAGACTGGAGGCCCTTGACGCGGGCGAGTTCGGCGAGGCGACGGGTCGAGCCGCGGCCGCTGAGCACGGCGACGAGATCGATGGTCTCGGCGATCAGCGCGCGCGGGACGGTGATGACGGCTTCCTGAATGAGCTGCTCGAGGCGGCGCAGCGCGCCGAGCGCGGTGCCGGCGTGGATCGTGCCGATGCCGCCCGGGTGGCCCGTCCCCCAGGCCTTGAGCAAATCCAGCGCCTCGGCGCCGCGCACCTCTCCGATCGGAATGCGATCGGGGCGCAACCGAAGCGAGGAGCGGACGAGATCGGAGAGCGATGCGACGCCATCCTTCGTCCGCATGGCGACCAGGTTGGGCGCGGCGCATTGCAGCTCGCGCGTGTCCTCGATCAGCACGACGCGGTCGCAGGTCTTTGACACTTCGGCGAGCAAGGCGTTGGTGAGCGTGGTTTTGCCGGTGGAGGTGCCCCCGGCGACGAGGATGTTGCGCCGGTCCGCGACGGCTTGGCGGAGCACCTCCGCCTGTTCGACCGACATGATCTCGGCGGCGACGTAGTCAGCGAGTGTGAAGACGGCGACGGCAGGCTTGCGGATTGCGAACGCCGGGGCCGCCACGACCGGAGGCAGCAAGCCCTCGAACCGCTCCCCCGTCTCGGGAAGCTCCGCCGACACACGCGGTGAACCGGAATGAACTTCTGCGCCGACATGATGCGCCACGAGGCGGACGATGCGCTCGCCGTCCGCGGGCGACAGGCGCGCTCCGGTATCGGAAAGTCCCTCGGACAGCCGGTCGATCCAGAGCCGCCCGTCGGGATTGAGCATCACCTCGACGATCGATGGGTCTTCCAGGAATCCGGCGATGGCGGGGCCGAGGGCCGTGCGCAACATGCGCGCGCCTCGAAGGATCGCCTCTGATTGCTGGTGAGAAACCGCCATGTCGTCCCCGTTCTGCGCGGGACCGCAAACACGCGGCCCTGGATCGGGGATCAGTAGAAGAGGCAGAAATCAGGTCATGACAACAAGCAGGATGGGGTCGTAGTGCTCTGGCGTACAAAGACAGGGCGACGGCGGAACTGACAAACTCTTGCGATGCGGAGCGACGATTATTCCGCGCCCGGGACACCTGCGATGTCTTCGGAAATCTCCTCACGCACTTTCGGTCCCTTCGCGAGTCGCCGCCCGAGTGCTGCGACGAAGGCGTCGTACCGCTCGCCCGCCTGTGCGCGTGCGGCTGCCTGGGCTGGCTCCGGTAACGGCGGATTGGTGGTGAGCCAGTGGCGGACGAAAACCGCCAGCATTTCCACGGAAATGCCGAGGTCGCGTTCCATGCGCGTCATGCGCCGGTCAAGCTGGTCCAATCGCTTGGTGGTCGCGGCTTCCTGGCGCTCGGCGGCGTCGGGCGACAGGAAGGATGCGATCGCCGCTTCCGCGACCAGGGATCGCGATTGATCGCGACGCGCAGCATAAACGGCGAGCGCCTTCATGATGTCCGGATCGAGATAGACCGAGAGGCGCTGCTTCTTCGGAATCTTCATGACCGCCTCGCTCAGAGGTCCATCCCGTCATTGGGATCGAGCGAGACCTGCCGCGCGACGCCCTGCATGACCTGGTTCAGCCGACCTGCGCGCGCAGCGTCGTCATCGGCGTCGTCGGGACCATCGAGGTCGAACTCGTTGTCGATCGGCGCCTTCCTCTCGACAGGCTTCACCGCAGTCAGCTCCGGTTGCTGACGCCGTTCGGAGCCAGTCGAGTCCTCGTCGCCGGTACCATCCTGCTGCGCGGCTGCATCGGGTTGCGGCCGCGATGGCAACGGCAGGGCGCTCCAATCGTCCGGCTTCCCCGCGGCTGGCTTCGCAAGCGCCAGCGGCGGAAGGACGCGCTCCTGAAAGCGGCGATCCTCGAAGTAGCGCGCCTTCTTCGCGCGGATCGGCGGCGTGCCGGCGACCATGACAATCTCGTCGGCGGGCGGAAGCTGCATCACCTCGCCCGGCGTCAACAGCGGACGCGCGGTCTCCGATCGCGACACCATCAAATGGCCGAGCCACGGGCTGAGCCGGTGTCCGGCATAGTTGCGCATCGCGCGCATCTCGGTCGCAGTCCCCAGCGCGTCGGACACCCGCTTGGCTGTCCGTTCGTCGTTGGTGGCGAAGCTGACTCGGACATGGCAGTTGTCGAGGATCGAATTGTTCGGCCCATACGCCTTCTCGATCTGATTGAGCGACTGCGCGATCAGGAAGCTCTTCAGCCCATAGCCTGCCATGAACGCCAAGGCGCTCTCGAAGAAGTCGAGGCGCCCGAGCGCGGGAAACTCATCGAGCATGAGCAGCAGCCTATGCTGCCTGCCTTTAGCGTTGAGATCTTCTGTCAATCGGCGTCCGATCTGATTGAGGATCAGACGGATCAGCGGCTTGGTGCGCGCGATGTCGGACGGGGGGACAACCAGATAGAGGGTCGAGGGTCGCGTTCCGCCGGCAATGTCGGTGATGCGCCAATCACAGCGGCGCGTCACTTCGGCGACCACCGGATCGCGATAGAGCCCGAGAAACGACATCGCGGTCGACAAGACGCCCGAGCGCTCATTGTCGGATTTGTTCAGCAGCTCGCGCGCGGCCGAGGCGATCACGGGATGCGGGCCCGCCTCGCCAAGATGTGCGGTCTTCATCATGGCCGCGAGCGTCGACTCGATCGGCCGCTTCGGATCGGACAAGAATGCGGCGACACCTGCTAGCGTCTTGTCTGCCTCCGCGTAGAGGACGTGGAGGATGGCGCCGACCAGCAGCGCGTGGCTGGTCTTTTCCCAATGGTTCCGCCTTTCCAGGCTCCCTTCCGGATCAACGAGGATGTCGGCGATGTTCTGAACGTCTCGCACTTCCCATTCGCCACGGCGGACCTCGAGAAGCGGGTTATAGGCGGATGAGCTGGCATTGGTCGGGTCGAACAGCAGCACCCGGCCATGTCGCGCCCGAAAGCCGGCGGTGAGCTGCCAGTTTTCACCCTTGATGTCGTGGACGATCGCGGAGCCGGGCCAGGTCAGCAGCGACGGCACCACCAGGCCAACGCCCTTGCCGGATCGCGTCGGTGCGAAACACAGTACATGCTCCGGTCCATTGTGCCGAAGATAGGCACCGTCGAATTTGCCGAGCACCACACCGTCGGGTCCAAGGAGACCGGCGGCTCGCACCTCATCGGCGCGCGCCCACCGCGCCGAGCCATAAGTCTCGACATTCTTGGCCTCGCGCGCGCGCCAGACCGACATGCCGACGGCGACCGCGATGGCGATAAAGCCGCCGGAGGCCGCGATATAGGCGCCCTTGACGAAAACGTGCGGTGCATAGGCATCGTAGAAGTACCACCACCAGAAGAAGGCCGGCGGATGGTAGATCGGCCAGCCGAAGAGTTCGAACCATGGCCGGCCGAGCTGCGGCTGGAAGCCGAGCTGCCATGCCGTCCACTGCGTCGCGGCCCAGGTGGTCGCGAGCACAATCAGGGAGACGACAAGGATTTGGCCCCAGAGGATTTTGGTGGCCGACATAGCGGAGTCCTTTCTTGATGAGGCCGCGGTTCACAGGCCAAGCCCCCGCTTGCGGCCGAAGCTCCAATCGATGCCGCCGTCGCCTCGGGCGAGGCCGGAGACATGACGGCCGAGCTGCTTTTCGAGCGAGGGAGACCAGGGCACGAGCTGGAAGCCAAGGCCGTCGTCGATGATCGCGAAGCGGCCGGAGGCGAGCGCGATGCGCCGCTGGTAGGCGCCAGCGACATACTCACCAGTCCCAGACTTATTGAATGGGCGGCCGATCTCAGTGGCGAGCTTGGCACCGACGGCGTCTAATTCGCGCCGGCGCAGCGTCTCGATCAGGTTGCGGCTGAAGCTGACGCCACGGTTCTGGCGTTCGGCCAGACCTTGCCCAATCAGGTGTTGGGCGCGCCGGTCCAGGGCTTCGCGCACTTCTGCGCCGAAGCCCCCGCCACCGAGCGCAACTGATTCGCGGGCGATCGCCTGCCGATCAAGCCAGGTGGCGCCTGTCGCGGTGATCTGCTGCTCGATGGTGAGATCTGACCGGACGGCCAGCGCGACGCGGCGCTGCCCCTTCGCGTCGTCGAACCTGCGGAGCTCGACGATCGAGCCGGACGCGCTGTCGCCGGCGGCGTCGAGGTCGGGCAGCTTGATGTGATGGGTGCGGCCGTCCGTTCCGTCGACCACGGCATAGGCCGTGCCCTTTAGCTCATCGTCGAGACCGCGCGCGACCAGCCGGCCGACCACAGGATCGTCCAGGCTTTCCCCGGCGAGCACGTAATTGGACGCGCCACGCTCGATGCCGTGTTCGGTTAGGCCGCGATGGATGCGCTTGATGATGTCGCCGCGTTCACCGAGCTGGCGCAGCGTCGTTTCGGCTTTCTCCGAGATCGCCCACTGGCCGGGACCGATCTGATCGGCAAGGCCGAGGGACTCGAGCTTGCGCAGGCGTCCGACCTTGAGCGCATGAAAATCGTCGGGCTGGCGGTCGCGCCGAGGGGCGAGGTCGACGACGCCCGTGCGATAGCTGTCGCGTGCGAGTTGCCGATCAAGATTGGTCCAGCGCTCCGTGTCGATCTGGCGCTCAAGCGTGCGGCGGATTTCATGATCGGTGCGCGGTCCGAGTTCTTGGGTGATCAGGTCTCGCGCCCGATCCCGCATCCCTTCCTTAATGTAGTCGCGGGAGATGACGAGGTTCTCGCCATCGTCGCACATGCCGCGGACGATCAGGTGGACATGGGGATGCTCGGTGTTCCAATGGTCGACTGCGACCCAATCGAGCTTGGTGCCGAGATCTTTCTCCATTTGCCCGACGAGATCATGCGTAAAGGTCTTGAGGTCCGCCATCTCCGCGGCGTCGTCGGGCGATACGATGAACCGGAAATGATGCCGGTCATTCTCGCACCGCTCCGCGAACGCCTTCGGGTCGGCGTCATCGGCGCCGGGCCCGAACAGCCGGGCCTTCTCTCCGTCCTGGGTGACGCCCTCGCGGCGCAGATAGTTCAGGTGGGTTGCGAGCGGCGCGTTGCGTCCGCCGTGGCGGACCACACGCGCCTTGACCACAGCGCCGCGCGAGCGGGACGTGATGAGCCTGTTGGCCTGCACTGATGCGTGCTGACCGCGGCCGAACCGAGAGCGGTGGCCGGGTCCAATCGTGCCCTTGCGCGAGACAGAGCCGCCGGCGCGCTGCGCGGCAGCGAGCGCCTGCGCGATGAACGGTCGGGCGCGTTGCGCACCCGTCGAGCGGATGCGGCCTGGCCTGATGCGGAAATCATCCTCGTTGCTCATGGCTGCGTGGTCGCACATCGCGCCATCGCGCGGATAATCTTGGAGAATTGCGGAAGCCGCGGGCTGCGCTGGTCAGGCGCGCCTCGCGAATTCGCTACGTAAGTCATTGAAAAAGAACAACCGAACCGAGGCGCACATCGCGCCCCTTTATCCTGCCATCGTGCGGTTGTGTTGCCCTGCTTCCCCCTCCACGCGCTCCATGATGCGCTGGAGCCCGCCAGACCGCGATCCGGGCGAAGCGCCGTCATCGCGGGCCTCCACCATCCGAGCGCGGGATGAACAGGCCCGAGGATTGCGGGACGATCGCGGAAGTCTCGCGCGCCGGAGCTGCTACCGGAGTGTCGTCCGGAGGACTTTCCGTCTGTGCTGGATCGACAGCGGTGATGCCGTCAGCGCGCGTGATGAACAAGGGCGCGCGAGTCCAGGCGCGAGGATCAGCCGCGGCGACGGTGATTGCACCGGGCAGGTCACCGCCGCCGAAGGAAGGGACCAGTGCGGCCACATACGCGCGGGTCTCGGCCGGCAACGGGCGGCCCGCGAGATACTCTTCGTAGCGTCCCGGTCCCGCGTTATACGCCGCAAGAAAGCCCGGCGAACCGTAGCGATCATACATCTCGCGCAAGTACGCTGCGCCGGCCAGAATGTTGTCGCGCGGATCGTAGGGATTGCGCCCGAGCCTATGGCGGACGCGCAGCTCCGCCCAGGTATCCGGCATGATCTGCATCAGGCCCATCGCGCCGGCAGAGGAGATCGCACGCACATCGCCGGCGCTTTCCGCGTGCATGACGGCGCGAATCCACGCCGCCGGGATGCGGAAGCGCTGTGCGGCCTCTTCAATGTGGGCGGCGAACGGATGGGTCGGCGCCGTGCGCGTGGCCGGTGCATTCTGAGCGTTCGCCGTGACGTTGAACGGCGCACCGAGGAGCAGGCCGGAAAGGAGAAGGAAGGCTGTCAGTCGGACGGCGTTTGGCCGCCCGACGACAGTATGATGGCGCGGGCCGGACATCGTTTAGTCCCGCTCGCCGCGCTTGGGCGGGCGATTCCAGTGCAGGTTCCAGGCGGATTTGTCCTCGGTCGATTGGAACAGGTTCGCGCGGATCGGCTGGGCCAGGGTTGGATCGTCGATCTGCAAGGAGACGTAGTCGCCGGCCTTTTCGCCGGTGCGTTTCCATCCGGCGCCGATCTCGGGTCCGTCATCGTTGCCGTGGTGAATACGATAGTCCGGCGCATTCTCGGCGTCGGTGTGCTCGGCGGGGACGAGCACGATCTCGGCGTCGAGCGAGAGCGTGCGGATGTGGCCGGCGTAGCCGTTCTTCGTGCGCGTGAATTCGCCGATCTGCGGCATGGGAAGACTCCTTTGCTGTGCGGTGGGGTCGGATAGGCGCTTCGTTCACCGCGTCGCGGCGCGCCATTGGAAGCGGCCGCTGCCATCTTCATCGGTCCACACGGGCGTTGCGCGGCCGATGATCGAGCGGGTGGAAATCGGACCGAAGTAGCGACCGTCGAGGCTGTCCTCGACGGACCAGTTCATGAGGAAGATTTCGCCGTCGGCGATGCGCTGGCAGCCCTGCCAGACGGGCAGATCGCGGCCGAGACGATCGCGCGTCAGCGCTTCGCCCATCGCGACGCCGTCGACGGTGACGTGTGCGCGGGTGCGGCAGACCTGCTGCCCGGAAAGAGCGGCGACGCGTTTCATGAGGGGGACGCCGCGCGGCACGTAACCACGCTCGGCGAGGAACGATGCGAGCGGCTCCGGGGCTTCGACGGCGACGAGGTCCGTCACTTCAAGGCGTGGCGACTGCTCGAGCGAATAGAGTCCGATCGGCGTGCTGGCGGACGCGTTCCAGATCAGCCGGGGCGTGATGTGGATGAAGGACAGGCCACCGATCAGCATCACGGAGAAGTACGTCGTCATGACGTAGCCGAAGCGGGTCATGGCTCGACCCTTCGGCGCAGAAGGATGGCGCGATGCTGCTCGGCCGTGTAGCTGCGCGGCTCTTGGCCGGCAGCGAGACGATTGTGAACGTGTCGCCAATGATGCGGCGAGACCTCGGCGGGATTGATGCCGGCCGACTCGATTGCGTCGATGATCTGGAGGACGCGCTCGACTTTCGGCCAGCTTTCGGCCTTCAGCAGAATGTCGCCGCCTGGCCGCACGAAGGGCAGCGTCTGATAGGATTCGCCCGGCGAGATCGCGCGCACGATGTCGATGCGTGAGATGATCGTCCCGAAGTCGTTGGCCGCCCAACGGACAAAGGCGAAGACGCTATGAGGCGGGAAGCTGAGGACGCGCCGACGGCGGTCGAGAATCTGTTCGTGGACGTCCTGGCCGAACCTGACCCAGTATTCGATCTTCTTCTCAATCCATGTCAGCTCGACGTGAGTCAGACCAACCACGGTCGGTGTCGCAACGAGACGCAAGTCAGGAGCGCCGTTCATGGCGTACCTCCTTCGTTTGGCGGAAATTCGCGGGCGAGCAGTTCGCGCAGCATGTCGGCGACAGTGACGCCACGCTGGAACGCGGTGATCTTGATCTGGCCGCGCATGTCGGGCGTGACGTCGATGGTGAGGCGTGCGGTGAAATTTGCGGCGTCGCCGCCGCGCGCAGGGCGCGGATCGGGGGCCTTCACCCAGCTCTCGGGATCGGCTGGACGTGCAGTGAAGGCACGTTTGTGGGATCGCTCCGTCATGGTGCGATCCTCCCGACCTCAGCGCAGAGTGCGGTGATCTCGCGCGCAGCGGGGCTGCGTTCGTTGATTTCGGAGACCAGGCGGCCGGAGCGCGCCGCGTCGGCGAAAGTAACGCGCTGGCCGATGGTGCTAGTGAGCACCGGTGGATCGTGATCGGCGAGCGTCTCGGCCGTCTCGCGGGCAATGACCGTGCGCGCTCCACACCGATTCAGCACGAAGCGGGCGGCGAGTTGGGGACGATAAATCCGCGCCTCGCCGAGCAGTGAGAGCATCTCTGCGGACGCCCAACCATCGAAAGGCGATGGCTGCACAGGGATCAGCACCAGGTCGGAGGCAAGCAGCGCGGACCGCATCAGGCTGGCGACCCGCGGTGGCCCATCGATCACCACATAGTCGGCACTTCGCGCCAACTCTGGCGCCTCGCTATGAAGCGTATCTCGAGCCAGACCAACGACGCCAAACAGCCGTGCCTGGCCTTCGCGCGCTCGCTGCTGCGACCAGTCGAGCGCCGAGCCTTGGGGGTCAGCGTCGATGAGTACGACGCGCTTCCCCCGTCTAGCCCATTCACCGGCGAGATGCAGCGCGAGCGTCGTCTTGCCGACACCGCCCTTCTGATTGAGGAGCGCGACGATCATGATGCGCCGCCGCGTCGCACGGGCATTCCCCCGGCGGGCGTCGCCTGTCGCTTCGCGGGGTGGACAACACCGTGGCCCGGATCCGACGTCGACTGGCGGGTGCCGCGATCGGCCCAAGCTTGTAGATCGTCGAGGGCATAGACAATGCGGCCACCCAGCTTGCGATAGATGGGTCCCGTGCCGTAGGTGCGGTGCTTCTCCAGCGTGCGACCAGACAGGCCGAGGAAGCGCGCCGCCTCGGGGGTGCGGAGATAGCGTGGCGGGGAGTCGAGTCGCGCTGCTGACATTGGGGCCTCCGGTGCATCGGCTTCCCCGCCGGCGTGCAGTGGCGAAGCGGCGACCACGATGGCGAACCACCGGCGTCACGGTGGATGACGGAGTGAGACCCCTCTGTGCGCGTACCCCCTTGTGACAGTTGTTTGATGGGGACCGCGGCGCAGGTCAGCGGCCTGCCAGCAAGCGAAGATAGCCGCCGCGCACCATCGTCTCGGCATCCTTGACCAAGCGGATCGTCTGCGCGCGGATGGGCGACGTTTTCCATTCGGTGGCGGACTGGCCGGGCGTATCGAACAGGATGCTGGCGATTTCGCGATAAGTGGCGCCGGAGGATCTGCCGTCCAGCGCGCGCACCATGCGCACCAGCCGCAGGCGGTGACGCGGCGTGAGCATGAGCGCGCGCGGTAACGGACCGGCGGCGCGTCCGAACAGACGGCGTTGGAATCGGAGCGCCGCTTCGGCACGGATGTGGAAGCTGGCGTCGAGCGGCAGCAGCACGGCGAGCGGTTGAGTCGGGTTGATGGCGCCGACGACTAAGTGATGTTCACCGTCGGCATCGGCCAGCACCATGGCGTCTTGCGCGTGCAGCGTCGCGTGGGCCAGGTCGAGATGTTCGAAGCGCCGTGCCGTCCGAAACACGGCTGGCGCAGCTTCAAGCAGCAATACGCTGGCGACAAGCTCGGGTCGCCAAAAAATCGCGGTCTCATGAGCAGAGCGGTCGGGATCGATCAGGAAATCGTACCCCCCAATGCGGGGCGGGGCTCCCATCGGGCGATGAAGCGCCGCGTAGGCGGTCGTAGTCGCGGCGATAGTCGGGATTCCGGCGCAGGAACTCCCATGCGAACCCTTGCCGCTCCAGCCGGTTCAGCGCGCGTTCGGTTGTCTGCAATCGCCAATCGGGCGGCTCGGCCATACGCGTCTCCTCGTCCGCGCTCTGAATGACCCCCTGCACGCGAAGCCTTGCCGCCGACGAGGCGCGGCGGAAGTCCCTAAAACTGCGCGGCGTGATGCCCTTACAATCGGGAGGAGTGTCCCTCGTTACGACACGCGGGGACGGAGGAGCTCGCGATAGCCCGTGGTGGTCATCCAACGCGCGCGGGCGAGATGGCTGTCATGGACCATTCGGGCGCGGGCGGGGTCGTGGTCGGGATTGAGCCCGAAGAGAATCTGCACCGCCTCGCGCCAATCAGCACCTTCGGCGGCTGCGTCGAGGAGGCGAATATAGAGAGCAAGATGGCTTTCGTCGTAGCCTGTCAGGCGGTCGCCATCGGGCGGACGATCCTGGAAGGTAATGACAGTCATCGACGCGCTCATCATTCTTTGGTTAACCGATCGTATCCGCATCGCCAACGCAAACCAGACCGATAACTGAAATTTCCCGATGCTTTTCACGCATCACGGCAGTCCGCTGGCGGCATCACGCTCAGCCGCCGTGGCCGTGTATTATAACACGTAGCGATATAATGCACTATTGTCTCCTATCCTGCGGATGGACATTCGCAGAATCTTTGGAGCCAACGTCAGGAGGTATCGCATCGCGGCCGGTCTGAGCCAGGAGGCCGTCGCCGTGAAAATGGGTGTGGACCGCGCCTATGTGAGCGGCATGGAGCGGGGCCAGCAAAATGTCACGCTGTTGACGATGTGGCATTTGGCGGAAGCGTTGGATGTCAGGCCGGTCGATCTGCTCGACGAGACGGTAAAGAAGGGTGAGAAGTGAGTCTCCCCGAGTCGCACTTCTGATCGGCGGAAAGGCGCAAAGCCGATAAACCGCCGAGGCGTAAAGCCGACATTGCACGAAGCCGAAACGGCGGATCTTAAACGACTTGCCCCGCCCGAGGATCGGGCGGGGCGTCGCTGGCGGTTAGTCGGCGCGGCGGCCGTTGGGGCGGGACCAGATGAGGCTGTACCCCTCGCCCTCCTCGTCATCGAAGAGGTTGGCGTAGATCGGGGCGGTGAAGCTCGGATCGTCGAGCTTGAGGCCCAGATAATCGCGGCCCTCGTTGCTGCGCTTGGACCAGGCGGCGCCGATCTCGACGCGGCCGGCGAAGACGCGGTGGCTGGGGGCGTTCTCGCCAGAGCGGTTGGCTTCGGGGACGATGCGGACGTTCTTGGCCTGCACGCTGAGGGTGACGATCTGGCCGGTGAACTCGTTCGTGCCGGACTTCTTGAAGGTGCCGATGGTCGCCATGATAGTTCTCCTTGCACTCTGTTCCGAGCCCGCACCATTGCGGCCTCGATGGCGATCGATGGGCCGGAGGCGATCGACGCGGCACCTGCTCGCAGGCCGAAGCGGAGCGGAGGATGGCAGCCCGGCGCCTTTCTTGTTTCGCGAGGAATGACGGCGCAGCCGGCAGGGGAAGAAAGTCGATCGGCGCCATTGCCGCATAGGCGGTCGAGGCGTAGCCGACCTTCGGCCAGATCAGCCCATTGAAGAGGCCGTTGGAAGCGGTCGACCAGACAGAGACCAAGCAACGAAGAACGTGGCGACTTTGGTGCAACCTTCAAAATCCCAGCAACGATTCACACCGTCGATGACGCGCTCGATGTCCAGCCTCGATACGGATCAGCCGCGAGTTGCCAATCCGCGATCAACGACGACAACGCCGCTGACACTTTGTCTTTGGCCGCTGTTCGACAAGTTCCGCCGATGAACTGACGCAGCTCATACGGGCCGCATGAGGGTCCATAGGTCGGTCGCGACATGAGCACAGATCAACATCAGCCCATCGCACCGCCAGATGGGAAGCGGTTCCGCCCGAAACCAAGGTTGTAGCCGCCGTCAGCCGTGCGCGACGCTCCCGCCGGACGGCCCGGGCGTGGCCATCGTCGTCATCTTCAATAACGCCGTGACGCCGACGGCGACCGCGCCGATGACCGAGAAGAGGATTTGCCAGGTCTCGGACGGCATCGTGTGTTTCACGATCCCGTGGGTGGCATGGTAGCCGGCAAGCGCCGCGGGGGCGACGAAGGCGAGCGCGATGGCGATCCGCAGCCAGAGCGGGCGCACGAAGGCGAGGAGAAGTTGCCCGATGCCGTAGGTCAAACAGGCAGCAACGGCTCCGACGACCAAGCCGCCGAGCCAACCGGCGCCGCTGTCATAAGCCAACATGCCTGCGGCGACGCCTGCAAAGAGCGGCAGCGCGAAGACGGCAAGCGTGAACAATATCCAGCAGAGCGTGCCGATAGCCACGATGCTGGTGAGGATGCCGATGAAGATCATGGTGATGGTCTCCCGTAAGAAATGTCTGACGGTCGCGCCTTCCACCACCACCGCGGCGCGACGTGAGTATAGCCGAAATCGAGCCAAAACGGGAGTGGAAATCCAATAGGACTTCCGCTCCCGCGAGCAAGATCTTCACCACTGTCACAGGGCGAAGGGATCGATTTCATGGACGATGGCGCTGGCGTCGCCGTCATATTCGTTGGCGGGAACGACCGAGAGGCTACCGTCGCCGGCCTGGAAGATGACGATGGCGACCATGAGCGTCGCGGCGAGGCTGAAGGCGAAGGCGTGAGCTTGATTGAGGGACATTGTTCCGGCTCCTGTCTTGGAGGCGGGGGACCATCCCCCGCGTGACAGGCGCCCGATGTGTCCGGCCGAGGGCCGCAATCACCGCGCAAGCGAAGCCGGAGCGGCGGCATGCTCGCATAGCCGACCCTTTACGGGTTGATGGCGTCAGGCCTTCGGCCGGACCAAGGATCAGCGCAGATAAGCGGGGGTGGTGCTCCGAGATCGGAGCTTGATCCGGGACGCTGGACCACTCGACATGGCAGCTTGCGCCCCACATCCGGACGTTCAGGTTTGGTTCGGCGCTTCCCAGAACCGAACTTGGTTCATGTCCCGAGCTTCGGCTTAGTCTGGACCGTTAACGGTCTGGCAGCTTCGGGGAAAGCATCTAAGGGATAGATGCCATTCAACCGGACCGGCTGATCGAGCGGTCGACCCGTTTAGGCCATTCCGCTGCCGGTGCTTGAGCGTCTGCTCATACGCCATGAGATGACTCGCTGTACGCGTCTGCGCCAAACTATCGGCAGCGCGGTTCTAATTATTCTCGAACGAAATCACGGGTGCGCACTCCGCCGGGCAGGCGCGGCTTCGCACCTTCGGCGAGCCACGGCAGGCGTTGGCGGAGCGTGTGGGTGACGGGATCGCCGGTGGGCTGAAGTGTGATCCGCGCCAGCTGATGGCTCCGCCCCAGCGCCGTCCCGACATTCGCCGTGGGAACGATCGCTAGGCTCGAGGGATCGGAATTGTTCGCCAAGGTGACCAGTTGCGGATAGTCCTGAGCATCGAGCGTCACCATCGCGTCGCTGCGGACCAGCTCTGCCCACAGGGCCGCTTGCTCCTCGCGGGAATAGCTGCGCGGCAGGGCCGGCGCGACCGAACCGCGCCTTGCACCGAACCAGGGCAGTTCGAACTGTGTCGCCTCGTTCATCAGCAGCGCGTAGAGTACGCGACCGTCGCCGAGATCCACCCGTACCGCTTCGCCGTCGATCGTGTAGCGGACGTTCGAGGCTCCCATCAGCGGCAGCTGCCATGCCTTGCGCGCCTCGATCACCGACGCGCCCGTCCGCGGCCCTGCCGGCGTGAGCAGCTCGACGGTCAGCCGGTAGCGCCGGCGTTCGCCGCCGATTTCTCCCGAAAGCAAGGTGAACAGGATCGCGATGGCGATGAGGCCGAGAAGGAGGATGACCCATCGCGCGATCATCGCTGGCCGGCGGCCGGGGCCGGTCGCATCCAAACATGATCGCAGACACAATGGCGCCGCACGGCCCTGCCCCCAGAAGTCACGGCCCACCCAAGGCCGCGGTTGATCGAACCGAACACGCCGAACCGCGAACCCAGGTCCGCCTGCACAGACTCGGCATGACTTCCGTTACTTCCACTTGCCAGAGACGGCTGATTTTTCAAGCCGTCTTAACATCATCGCTATGGTCAATGGGACCGAATCGTCGGATCGCCGCCCGAAAGCTGCCGGGCTGCCATCCACCAGTCCCTGCCGTAGCTGTTGAGGGCGGCGCTCACGCGCCGCCGAATTTCCAGACCGAGATGCCGAGCTTCTTGGCCTTGTCGGCGAGGTTGTCCTGAATGCCCGTGCCTGGGAAGTGCATGACGCCGATCGGTAGGACTTGCAGCAATTGGTCATTGCGCTTGAACGGCGCTGCCTTGGCGTGTTTCGTCCAGTCGGGCTTAAAGGCGATCTGCGGAACCTTGCGATGGTCGGCCCAGCGGGCGGCGATGCGCTCGGCGCCCTTTGGCGATCCGCCATGCAGCAGCACCATGTCCGGATGCTTGGCGTGCACCTGATCGAGCTTGGCCCAGATCAGCCGGTGATCGTTGAAGTCGAGACCGCCAGTGAGTGCGATCTTCGGACCCGCCGGTAGCATCACTTCGGTTTCGGCACGGCGCTTGGCGGCGAGAAAATCGCGGCTGTCGATCATGGCCGAAGTCATGGTGCGGTGGTTGACCATCGATCCGCTGCGCGGTCGCCAGGATGATCCGGTATGACGCTCGAAGTGCTCGGCGGCCTGGTCGCGCATCAATTCGAAAGCGTCACGGCGTTCGATCAGCGTCTGGCCCTCGGCGGTGAGGCGCTCCAGTTCGACGGACTTCACCTCGGAGCCGTCCTGTTCCCGTTGGCTCCGCCGTTGGGCGTGCTCGTTGTCGTCGAGTTCGCGTTCAATCCGGTCGGTGGCGCGGTGGAAGAGATTGACGGTCGACCAGAGCAGATCGTCGAGGTCGGGCTCGAGGCGAGTGTCCTGCAAGGTGACAATCAGCGCATCGAAGATGTCGGCGATGGCGCCGGCGACGGCGTTCCCCTCGGGCAGCGGCCTCGGGTCGAGTTCGTCCTGGAAGGGGCGGAAGCCGTAAAGCTGAAGTTCGGTGAGAAGGTGGTCGGTCGGAGATGAAGTGTGATGGGGCACGAAGTCGTCGCGATCGCTCGTCATGGGATGCTCCTTCGTCGGTCTGACCGCGACCCTCGCGGCCTTCTGGCGACGAAAGCCGTCGGGCGGGCCGGACCTGCACCCGGAGCGAAGCGCAGGGCCGAAGCGTCAGCGGAGGATGGCGAAGCCCGGTTGTTTTGCTTCGCGATGCAAAGGCCCGAAGGGCCGGCGGAAAAGAACCGGGGCGCAGCCATTGCGGGGCCGGACCGTTTGACGGCCGATCGCCCTCTCGAAGGCCGGGTCGCGGTCTCTCCGACGAGATGGGAAGCAGCCAGAGCGGTCGCGCTGACGGCGCTGCCGCCATCCCTCCCGCCCCCGACTACATCGCTTCTGCCGCCATGAAGCGTGCGACATCTTCCGGGGCGAGCTGGACACGAACGTTGGCCCGGAGCGCAACGATGCCGATCAGCCTGAGATCCTCGTTGAAATCCCCGAGGGTCGGCGACAGTGCAATCGCCTCGATCCCGACGGCGTTCGCCCGTTCGATCAGGCTGTCGCGCGCGCCGTCGCCGGCCGGATCGTCGTCACGCACGATGTAGAGCCGGCGTAGTGTTGCCGGGAACAGGATGGCGGCGAGATGCGCGGCCGAAAGAGCGGCGACCATCGGCATGCGGGGCGACGCCATCCGCAGCGACAGAATGGTTTCGATCCCTTCGCCGGCCGCCATCACGTCACGCGCCACGCCAAACCGGACCGCGTGGCCGAGAAGGTCACCCATCGCTCGCCGCGGCGTGTCGATCGGCGCCTTGCCGCTGCCGTCGGGCGCGAGCCAGGTGCGATGCGCGCCCGTGATCCGGCCGCCGAGATCGGTGATGGATGCGATCATCGCCGGCCAGTTCTCGGTCGGACTGTGGTCGTCCGGCCGGTAATAGCATCGCGGATGGAATCCAAGTGATCCGGCTCCGTGCAAAGTCGTGATGCCGCGACTGCGCAAATACGTCTCTACGAGAGTGCCCGAAATCGGTCGCGACATGGCGAAGAGCCGGCGTGCGGCCTCCGGCGATCCGGTCGGAGCTGGCGCCTGCCGCAGACTCGGTTGCCGTTCAGGCTCGGGATGCGGAAGGCTGAGGAAGGTTCGCGCCTCTTCGGCGACGTCCTTGAAATCCACCAGACCGCGCGTCTCGCGGATGACATCGAGCAAATCGCCGTGTTCGCCGGTGGCGGCGTCGGTCCATTTGCCCGCGGCGCCCTTGCCGGATTCAGGTCCCTTTAGCCGGACGAACATAGAGCGCCCCGGCGTGTTGCGGGCATCGCCGACCAGCCAGTAGCGTCCTTCACGCCGGCCGTTGGAAAGATAGTGACGGCAGACCGCCTCAGCCTGCCTGGCCATGCGACGGGCCAGATCGGATGCATTGTCCGACATCGTGTCCTCCGCGACGAAAAAGGGCCCGCCATCGCTGGCGGGCCCCTGGCAGTGCGGTTGGCTCCTTGGTTATTCGGCCGCGGTCGCGTGGGCTTCGAGCGCGACCGATTCATCCTCGATCACTTCGTCATCTTCCACCACGGCCGTTTCGCCGCCGTCTGCCGCCGTTTCTTCGCCCGCCGCGTCGGCGCCTGCTTCCGCGGGGGCGATAACGTCGGCCGCAACGGCGTTCGTCACGTCGCGACCAAGCGTGCGCAGCGGCTCCGGTAGCCATCCGGTGGCGGCCAACAGCGTCTCAGCCTGTTCCGCCATCTCGGCCTTCTTCAGGTGCTCGATGCGGTCACCCGCCCGCGCACCTTTCGCCTCCCGCACGGCTGCGAGGATGCGGGCCTTGGTCACCCGGCCGAAATAGGTTTCGACCGTTGGCGTCCAACCGGCTGCGACCATGTCGAGATCGACGGCCTGGGCGATCCGGTCGGCATGGGCCAGCGCGCGAGGCTTGCGATTGTAGGCCTCATAGATCGCGTTGACCGACAGCGAGACGCAATGAGCGAAGAGCGCCTGACGACTGTCACCGTCGAACGTCATAAGCCCGTCCCAAAGTTCGGTCGGCTCCTTCGGCAGGGCGTTGAGCCAAGCCTGATGCCGGGCGTCGAAAGCGACAGCGAGCGTGCTGTCCGCGAGGCCTGGCGCCTGAGCGCTGAATCCCGCGCTCTTCAGGTCGAGCTCCAGACAGGTGTCTTGCGCATAGCGGTAGAACACCTTGAGGCACAGGGCGTGAAGCGCGGCGACGAAGGCGATGTCGGGATTCTCGCCTAGCGCGTGGCGAAGCGCGAGGGTCCTATGGGACGTCAGCTCGGTCATCAGCCGGTCGGGGATCGGCTTGATACCATCGTCTTCCTCGGGCTCATCGGCTGGAGGTTCCGTGCCCGCAGCCACGCTCGTACCGTCATGGTCGGTTCGCACCGCGATCGTCGGCTCGTCGGCCGGATCGGTCTCGGCGTCGTTCTCCGGGACGATCGGAAGTTCGTCCTCGGGGCGGACATAGCCGCGGTCGACGCGCAGGGTGCCCGAACCGTCGATGCTGACGAAGGCGCCAGCGCGCGCGACCTCCTCGGGATCAAAGGCCTGGGGGCGATCATCGAGCTGGCCAAGCGCCGTCTCGATTTCGCCGAGCCGCTTGTCGACCTCGTCGGGCAGTTCGTCGGCTTCGGCGTAAGTCGCCTCCAGACCGTCCATCTCGGCTTGCAATGCATCGCGCGTCGCCTGCTCGTCGTCGGTGAGCGGAATCTGCTCGCCGCGCAACTGCCGCAGGCCATAGGTGTGGCCGTAGGCGAAGTCGGGCGCGACATCGATCCACTTCCAGCCTTCGGCGCGGATCGCCTCGGACTGCTCCCGCAGCTTCTCGGCCACCAGCATGTCGAGGAGACCGACATCCTGCAGCCAGCCGCCATCATCACCCTGGAACAGGTCGCGCAGGATCACGCCGCCCGCCTCGGTATAGGCGTCGAGCCCGACGAACTGCGCCCGCTTGTCCGAGGCCCGCACGGCGCCCTCGGTGAGCATTCGGCGGATGACATGCGGCTCCCTGGAGTAGGACTGGCTCAGGCGCTCGAACACCTGCTCCTGCCGCTCGTGGTCGCCATTGACGGTGAACGCCATGAGTTGGTCCAGCGTCATGCCGTCGTCGGCATAGACGTCGAGCAGCTTAGGCGAGACCGACGCGAGGCGCAGGCGCTGCTTGACGACCGACACGGCGACGAAGAAGGCCGCGGCGATGTCCTCCTCGGATTGGCCCTTCTCGCGTAGCGCCAGAAAGGCCCGGAACTGATCGAGCGGATGCAGCGGCGCGCGCTGGACGTTCTCGGCGAGACTGTCTTCCTCGGGGATGCCGTCCTCTCGCACGACGCAGGGCACGGGCGCGGTCTTGGCCAGGCGCTTCTGCTTGACCAGGAGTTCGAGCGCGCGGAAGCGGCGGCCGCCGGCCGGGACCTCGAACATCCCGGTCTCGGCGCCGTCGGCGTCGCAAACCGGCCGCACAGTGATGCTCTGCAAGAGCGTGCGCCGGGCGATGTCCTCGGCCAGCTCCTCGATCGAGACGCCGGCCTTGATGCGTCGGACGTTGGACTGGCTCAGCACCAGCTTGTTGAACGGGATGTCCCGCGACGAGGAAAGGGTGATCTTCTTAACAGCAGTAGCCATCGGATGTACTCCGCGACGGGCGGCCGAAAGCCTCTCTCTCGGCCTCCAACCCGTCACGAAGCCAGCGCAGCCCTCTTCCTCTAGGAGGCTGGGGCCGCGCAGAAGCGTAAAGGCGTGGAGCCGCAAACCCGGCTCCACGCCTCGCGGTGATCACCGAACGCTGGAAAGAAGCTTCGCGGCCTTGCCCTCCAGCTCCAGCCGCGCATCCTGATGCGGCTTGGCGCGGGCGAGCGCCGTGATTCCCTGGACGAAATCGAAGATCGACTCCGGCGGGCGGCCTTCTTCCTTCAGCACGGTAGCGATGATCTTCTCGGTCTCGGGACGCGAGAAGCCGCGCCTGCGCAAGAAGCTCTCGCGATCCTCATCCTTGCGGGCGACGATCTGTTCGCGAGCGGCCCTGATCCCCGCCAGAAACGGCGCGGGCGACGATGTGGCGAAGCGTTCCAGCGCCGGCGCCGCCTGATGCGCAAAGCGGTGGCTGGCGAACTTGCTGTGGCGGATCGAGATCTCCTCGAAGCCCTCGGCGCCCCAGATGTTGCGGTTCATACAGACGGCGCGGAGATAGAAGGACGCCATGCCGAGCGTTTTGGAGCCCACCTCGCTGTTCCAGCAATAGAAGCCCCGGAAGTAGAGATCGGGGTCGCCGTTGGGCAGGCGGCCGGCTTCGATCGGATGGGCGTCGTCGACCAGGAAGAGGAAGACGTCGCGATCGGAGGCGTAGAGGGTGGTGGTGTCCTTGGTCACTTCGACGAACGGGTTGTGCGTCATGGTCGACCAGTCGAGCAGGCCCGGCACCTTCCAGCGCGTGTCGCCGGTGCCGTCGCCGGCGATCTTCATGACGGCGGCGACCAGTTCATGGTCCCAGATACGGCCATAGTCCGGGCCGGTGACGGCGCGCAGCTCGATCCTCCCGTCGTCCGCCTCCAGCGTCTTCACCAACTCGGCACGGTGCAAGAGCAGCCCGTGCTGCATGTTGATGCCGGCAAGTGGCGCGGGGAGCTGGCGCATATAGCCGGCAGGCGCGCCGACCAGGCTGCACATCTGACCGAATGACCAGTGCGTCGGAGCAATGGGCTCCTCGCGGCCGGGCACGATCAGCGCCAGGCGTTCGGCGTTGTCACGACCGGCTTCGACACGAAGGGTCCGGGTCTCGACGGTGCGGGCGGTGGCGCGGTCGGCGCGTGCGCGAACGGCGGCGTAGAGGGCGCTGAGCGACAGATAGCGCTCGTCGTCGGGCCGCGAGAACCATTCGGACGACGCCCGCCCGATCCGTTCGCCGCGCGAGATGTCGACTTTGTATCCGGCCGAAACCGGCGGTGGACCGTAGGCGTCCCGACCGGTGATGGTGCTTATCTGGGTCATGGCGGAATCTCCATGACGGGCGGCCGGGAGCCTCTCTCTCGACCTCAACCCGTCACGGCGACAGCCGCAGCCCTCTCCCTCTAGAGGGCCCCAATGTGGGGTAAGCGGCTGCCGGAACTAAAACATTCAGGCAGCATTCCGGCGCAATGTGATGCTATCATGCCACAATCGACTCAAGCGGTGGTGGTGCAAGGACGAGGATGGACCCTCCTTACAAGCGCCGGATAATGTGTGTCGGGAGGCAGAATGGGGGCGTCCGGGGCAAGTCGTTGGGTCAGGTTCCTTCGGAACTACGGTCCGATTCCGACCAATGATAACATGTATGACGAGTCGATCCAGCGAGCGCTGCGGCGCCATCGGATCGAACCCGTTGTACTGCCAGCACAATTTCTGGACCAACTCCTTGATAACCTGCGTTCGGATTCCCCCCGCTCGGAAATTCTGACCGGCACGGCGGGGGACGGAAAAACCTATCATTGCCGGGAAGCCTGGATTCGTTTGGGTGGCTCCGAGACTACTTGGAATACCGGAGACAAGATCCAGCGGCTCCAACTCGGACCCCGCGAGCTTGTGGTCGTCAAGGACCTAAGCGAGCTGCGCGCGGATGAAAGCGCTGCGCTGCTGGCCGACATGGTCCGAGACGTGACGCGTCCCGCCCCTGACCGCATCTATCTGATCGCGGCCAATCACGGCCAGCTCCTGGAGAAGCTGAAGGCAGCCCCGCAGACGGCGGGGCTACAAGCGATGGTGCGAGCGGTCGAGGAACTCCTCGTCACGGGTGAGAATCCCGATCCCGAGGTCCGTCTCAATCTGCGCGACCTGAGCCAGGCGCCAGCGTCCCAAATGATCCGCACGATCATCGCGGCAATGACGGGACATCCCGGCTGGGACCAATGCGAAGCTTGTCCCATTCGGGCCGCGCAGACCTGTCCGATCTGGGAGAATCGCGCCCGCGTCCAAGGCGAGGCGGATTCGGGACTTCTTCAGCGGCGCCTGATGGCACTGGTCGAACTGAGCGAACAGAATGGCATACACTTCCCCGTGCGCCAACTGCTGGCGCTCGTGGCGAATACGCTCTTGGGACACCCGGACGCGCCTGACGGCTTGATGTCATGTGCGGATGTCCCGGACATCTTGGCCTGCGGATCGCTCGATCAAGCAAGTGTCTATCGCAATATCTTTGGCGAGAACCTGAAGCCGCGGCGCGCCGAAAAGTCCGATCTGTTCCGCAAGCTCAATGCTTTCGGCATCGGCGGCGAGACCAGCAATCGCGTGGACAATTTGTTGGTCTACGGGGCAGACGATCCGGCGCTAGAAGCGCCGTATCGCGATCTCGTCCTCAACGACCCTGTCTATGGCGGCACGGTTGCCTATACGCGAGCACAGCACTCTTATCTTGAGGGAAGCGACGCCAGTGCGCGGGAGGAGTTCCTGCCGCGCCTGCGCGCGCAGCGCCAGCGGATGTTCTTCGTGCTCCCCGAACAGCGGGAAAGCGAGTTTGACCTCTGGGATTTGACAGTCTTTCGCTATGGCGGACTGTATCTCGATGTCGCCGCGTGCCTGACGAATGGCACCGCGCTTCCGCGCCGGGTCATGCCGATGATCATGCGCGGCCTCAATCGCGTTTTCACCGGGATGCTCGTACAGAACCAAGACGAGCTGGTTCTTGCCACATCGGGCAGCCACTCCCAATCAAAGACCAGTCCTTTGCTTGATGAGCTGATTTCGGTTCCACGCCAAGGAGGCGAGGAAGCGGTGTTGGCGCCGAGCGCGCGAGGCGGCATCGCCTTGAGTGTGCGTCTGTCGCGCGGCGGCGACCCGGGTCCGATCGGATTAGCATTGACGCCAACGCGGTTTGAGTTTTTGGGGCGGGTGGCGGAAGGCGCTCTGCCAAGCAGCTTTTCACTCGAGTGCCACGAAGATCTCCTGGCATTCAAGGCCAAGCTTTTGAGTGCGACGGAACGGCGGCGCGTGCTCGACGAGGATGAGCGGTACGCTGCCGGCGAGTTGGTTCTGCGATTCATCGAACTCGGAAGTGATGGCCGCGCGTCGCCGCGGCGCGTCACGGTGAGGACCTAACCCCGATGGAGATCTTGGCGAAGCCGTTCGGGCACGAAGAGCGCACGGGTCCGGAGATGTGGATCGATGAGGCGATCTGGGGCCATCGTCTCCACGACGAGCAATCGCCTTGGCTGACTTTGCTTGAATTCCTGTGCGTTCTTCACGCGGAGAACGACCAGACCCGTGCTCTGACTGAAGTGCGCCTGAACGAACTGTCCTACAAGCCGCAAACCCAGCTTCGCCTGCGCAATCTCCTCTTCAACAACCCGCACATGACGACCGTGCTCGCCTCGGACCAGTCCGATGAAGCGATGTGGGCGACATGGCTGCCATTGATGGCCGAAAACGCGGGCGGGCTCGAAAGGCCGGACTTTGCCTATCTGCGCGATCGCTTCGAGACCTTCCAGGATTTCGCTTCGGTGGTCTCCTTCCTCCAGAGCTCCGCGATCGAAGGGGGCAGCAACAAGCGCTGGAGTTCCAAGTTCGTGTTTCCGTTCGGGACGAACGCGCTCTATGAAGACGTCAGCGTCACAGCAACCGGCGTCGCCACGGACCGTCGGTTCTTCGCGCGCACCGGCGAGATTCTCTATCTCATGCTTTGCCGGAGCCGCAGGGCGGCCGACCTCCGCGAACGTCTGGATCGACGCATACTGAAGGTCGATGCTCCGTATGACGGACTGATAAGGGCGCTGCAAGGCGACGTTCAGTTCGCGCGGCAGGAACGGGCCGGTGCCTACTTGCCGTGCGCCTCGCATCCCACCTTTGACAGGTTGGCTGAGGATTGGATCGCGATCCTGGATTTGCAAATCCCGGCCTATGACGCGATTCCGCATATCGTCACGATGACGGGACTTCACCTCATCCTTTATCAGCTCCAGCGTTCGGCTGAAGTCTTGGCGCAACCGAATCCTATCTCCATGGTCTGCGAGATCGTCTCGCCCAAACGCTCTGTGGTGCGCGACCTGTCGGCGGACTCCTTCCAGAGCAACAATGCCTTGCCGCAACAGGCGCTCGAACGGTTCATTCGAGAGATCGTCGCGACGCCCGAATGGCTTGCGGCGCTGCAATCTGATGAGCCGGGACCGAATGCCGCCGAACTTCTGTTCAAGACCTTCGACTGGCCGGATCTCGATGACGCCGATGAAGCGCAAGGACAACCAGGCGAATTGCTCGAAGAGCTTGTTCGGCGCGCCGTGGTTCGCCACAAGCAGCATGTTGGGAAGGTCCACGCGACCTGGGCGCGCCTGATCGGGCTGTCGTCACGGCGGGCGAGCCGGCGTGTGCGCTACGCCCCGACCGATCGGCTTCTGAAGACGCTGGTCGTGTGCTGCGTCGACCGACGGTTGGAGTTCAAGGATTTCCTTGTTCTTCTTCATGATCGATACGGATTGGTGATTGGCGACCAGCAAGCTCGGAGCTTCATCGATGCGGGCGCTGCCGATCAGGAGGACTTTTCGGACAATGCGCGACGTTTGGAAGAGCGGCTGGCGAGCCTTGGCTTACTAAAGCGGCTTTCCGATTCCTGCGCCTATGTCGAAAACCCGTTCCAGAGGAGCGCACAGTCTTGAATGCCTCGGAACTGTTGGGCACCGTCGGCGCGGCGTCGCTGCGCGAACATCTAGCAAATGCCTCGGACGGCGACGGACTTGCGCGTTTCATGCTCGACCGGCTTACTGGTCAACAGGTCGCGGCTGTAGTGCAGGCCGTCCTGCTCGACGGCGAAACTGCGAAGAAAGTCAAAATCGCGGTACCGCGTGACCTCGTGGCGGCATTCGACTTGCCTGCGGCGGTGATCACCGATGAACGCACCGTCGCGCTGCGTCACGCGGAGTGCGATCGTCCGGCCCTGCTCCTTGCCAACACCGATGATGATCAGGGCGCGTCACTCCAGGACGTGACGCTCCTGGGCGCTAAGCAGCTCACGGAAGAGCCCCGACTCTGGGTCGAGGCGGCTGCCGCTGGGCTCGGTCTGCCCGAGAGCCAGCTGGACATTTGGCAAGCGGCGCTTCGCGGCCTTGCTGCCGCCGAAGATTGGACACTGCATCAGGTCTCAAACTACGTCGAACTCACGCGACGAGCGATCGCGGATGAATCGAAACCGCTGCTCGAGGCATTGGGTTGGGCGCTCTCGGCGCTGCAATTGCCCCGCGATTCGGGGTATTTCCTTTCCATCCGTGCGAAAGATCAGGCGCTGCCGGCGCGTTGGAAGAAGCTGTTCGACAAGCTTGTGACAGATCGGCGTCCGCTGTTGCTCAAACAGAGGCCGCCGCGACAGGTGATCGAAGCCGAGGAGCTGCGCACCCAATTCGAGGCAGTACGCGACGACATTCCGCCGACCGCGCACGCTACCATTGAGGCATTCATCAATGCGCCGCCTAGTTGGCGGGACGAAGCCGCCGCGCTCGCCGAGCTCGAATGGGAGTCGGACGGGGTCCTTCAGGTCTTTTCCGGCCTCCGGCAGAAGAAGACCAGCCTGGCTGAAGAGACGATCCAATTCTTCGAGTTCGAGCTGCCGGACCGTCTTACCGACATCGACAAAGAATACTTGCGGCAGCTCAAGGAATCGAAATCCCACAAGGAGCCCCGGGACGACGACCGCGACTTTTTCGAGGCCCACCGTGAAGAGCTTGGGCGAGATCGCGCACTTCGAGCGAAATGGGAACGCTTCATCTTCGGTCGCCCGATCGAGTGCACCGACCTTCTCGAAGGGGTGTTGCGCGCGCTTGAACGGCTCTACGGTCAAGCCGGCGCTCTTGGTGCCGTCCGATCGCTTGAGATCAGGACCACACGGCGGACTAAGGCACAATGGCTCGAGCTGAACGCCGATGTCGCGACGGCGTTTGCGGTGCGTTACCGCGGATTGCCCGTGTTGATGGGCGGAGCAGTCAAATGGGACACGTCGCACCTCTTTGAATACGAGGCGCTCCTTGAAGCCGCGTCGCGACGCAAGAAGTACAAGCGCAACGTCTCGGTCTCGCGCACCAGCCTTCAAATCAAGTTCGACATCACCCTGAAGGTCGGCGATGGCGCTCTGGCTGACCGGACGACCGTGCAGCTTATCTGGATGGGGCGGCCCGACGAAATCGGCCTGGAGCTTCGCGACGATCTCGATCGCTTACTCAAGCGTCCGCTGACTCGGTCGAGCGTTGCGCGGCAGCCGGTTAGCCGAAAGGGCTCGCTGCAATCTGTCTCCCTGAGCGACGTGGCAACACTTCAGCCGGCCTATCGGCAGGATTCCGGGTCCCTGGTCCCGAAATCGGACCCCGCCTACGATGTCGGCCGGCAATTTCCAAAGGCGCTCAAGGCGGCGGCCAACGGTCGATTGAGTCCGGAAGCCGCGGCCGCTGTGGGCGCCGCGTGGGACAGCTTCGCGGTGAATTACGCCGCCGCGATTGAGGGCTGGCGCCAACACGGTCTTGCAGATGCCGCGCTATTGAATCAGGCCGAACAGTATGGAGCGCTTCTGCGCACGCTTGCGCAGCACGCGCCCGGAGATCTTAACCGACAGGAACTGTGGGAGCCGGTTCTGTCGCTTGGATGCGTCGCAATCACCGGGGGTGCTCCGTCGGCAATCATCGCGCCGTGGCACCCCTTGCGGTTGGCCGCGAGCGCAGTAAAGGCGCGCAGTGTCGCTGGCCTGGCCGCGCATCTGCTCACCGCCGAACAGATCAATTTTGGCGATTCGCGTCTGTTCTTTGCGGATTTGCGCGCAGAGCTCGCCCATCCATTCTATCCTGAGATCGCAGTCGGCTATCACGGGGCCGAGCCGGTCTTGCTGGCGGAGACCAGCACCGTCAACGACTACAGCCTTATGGAACGTCCGGTGCGTGATCCGTCCGAAGCGGCAACGGACGTAGATCCGCGGGAGGCGGCAGGCCAGATTCGTGTCCTATTGGAGCGTTATCTCGATTTGCAGCCGCATGAACGCTCAAACCTCAGTATCATGCTCTACAATTGCGATGCAGCCGGCTTGCCCCTTGCTACCGTCAACGCACTCGGCTCGGTGCATGACGAAGACGAGATGCACTGCAACGTGCTCGTGCGACACCGCGACCGCCCTAAGCTCAATCGTATCTACAAGGAGTTGCTGGAAGGCTCCGAAGCCGATCCGGATGCGCTCGTCGTTAGCGAGACGTCGCGCAATTTCATGTCGAAGCTGCGGATCGGCGTCATGTTGGACGGCGGGGCGATGCCTTCGGTCGACCACCGCAGCGTCGATGTTGCCTTTCTGCACGACGTGGTCTCACGGCAGGCGAAGGAGGCCTGGTTCTCGGTCCCGGCGTCCGCGACGATGCCGAACTTGCTCGATCACGTCCCGCCGCGGTGGTCCTATCGTCGCGTGACGGCGGAAGACGAACTCAAGGCGACGAATTATCTGGCCTGCCCTAGGCAGCCAGCCGCAGGTTGGGCTTACCTCGACGCGGTCGCGGACGTGGTTCGGCGACAGTCGCACAGCCTAGGCGAGCACCTCCTTCCCGCGCGTCAAATATCCTTTCAGGACCAGGGCCTGAAGGCAATGTTTGACGAGGTGCACGGGTTGGCGGAGTGGGTCGCGACCTACGACGACCTGCTCGACAAGCGTCAGCTCGCCGCGCAGGGCATTAATGTGATCCGCTATCGGCGCCAGCGGACGCACGGTCGTAACATGATCGTCTCGTCGACATCGGAGCTGCGCATCCTGCAAGTCCTTGTACGGCGACGGCTTGCCGAATTGAGCTTGGGACTTCCCGATGACCGGCTCGCCGCGCTGGCGCAACGAATGATCGACGATGCATGCAGCATTTCCGGCGATATCGTGCTGCGCGCGGCCAAGCGCGGTGTATCGGCCGGCGAACTCATCGGGCTGGTGTTGAGCCGCGCCTTGGTTGCTGAGGAGTTCGGGGCGCAGGCGACGGTCGCCTGGTTCCTGCTAGATGATTACGCAGAATGGCTCGGTCAACGCGAACAGGGGATCGCCGACATCCTAGCGTTGAGCGTCGGTCGGGATGCCGGGGGACTAACGACGCTGCGTGCGGTCGTGACCGAAGCCAAGTATGTCGGCCTCGACGGCGCAGCGGAGGCGCGGCGGACGTCCAAACAACAGCTTCGTCACACCGTTCAGCGTATCGAGGAAGCGCTATTTGGCGACCCGGGACGTTTGGATCGCGATTTGTGGTTGTCGCGGATCGCGGACCTGCTGCTCGACGGGACGACGGCATTAGGCCAGTCAGATGCATTGGAAGCAGTGCGCGACGGCATTCGCCAAGGCGTTACCACGATCGATCTCCGCGGCTATTCGCACATTTTCGTTTCCGGGTTGGCTGAGCCGGCCGGTTCGGGTGAGCAGGAGCCGATCGCAGACGTGCCACACGGGTTGCAGGAAGTTTTCACCCGAGACGACGTGCGTAGTCTTCTCAAAGGCTACGAGACTCGCACCGCTCTGGCGGGAGTGCGGCGAGGACTAGGCGACGAGCACCCCTGGGAAGACACTGAATTCCGCAGTCCTGCGCCCAGAGTGAACTGGACCAGTCATCATGAAGCCGAAGGGACTTCGGCCGCGGCCGCGACCGCGAAGCAAAAGCTGGCTCCGCGGAACAGGCCCAAGCCGGCAGAACCGATCGTGCCGGAGGTTGATGCTGTTGAAGGCGCGCCTGCGCCTGTCGAGGCGCTTGAGCCGATGGCGCAAGCCGCCGATGCCTCACAGCCGGAGCAGCGCCAAGACATCGCCTCGTTGATCGAGGCGCGAACCCGGCAACGGTCCTCGGTATCAAAGGCCGACGAGGCCTGGCTCGACAGCACCGCACAGAAGCTGCGAACGGCTTTATTGGGATACGGATTGCAAGCGAAGATTCTGGGCACCCGCCTCACCCCCAACGCCGCTCTTATCCGGTTCATGGGGTCTGACAGGCTTCGGGTGGAGGACATCGAGAGCAAGCAGTCGGCGCTACTGACGACCCATGGCCTTCGCCTTGTCGCGATCTCACCTTTGCCGGGCGAGATCGTCGTAGCGGTGGCCCGACCGCAGCGCCAAACAGTGTCCTTGTGGGACGTATGGGCTCGACGCGAGTTAAATCGCAACGCCGCGGGCTTGAACACGTCATTCGTGGTCGGCTTGCGCGAACTCGATGGAGAGATTCTTTATCTCAATCTCGGTTCGGCCTTCGGTGGCGCGCAGCAGCATGAGCCGCACACGCTGGTGGCCGGCGCGACAGGGAGCGGCAAATCGGTGCTGATCCAGGGACTCATCCTCGATATTGCCGCGACAAACTCAAGCGCGCTGGCGAAGATCATTCTGATAGATCCCAAGATGGGGGTGGATTACGCCGCGGTCGAGCGTCTGCCCCACATCCCCGGCGGCATCGTTGTCGATCAAACGCGAGCGACGGAGGAATTGGAACGTCTCGTCGGCGAGATGGAGCGCCGTTATGAGCTCTTCCGCGCGAACGGTGTGCGCGATCTGCGAGCCTTCAATGTCGCAGCGGCACCGACTGAGCGCTTGCCCATGTTGTTCCTGGTGCACGACGAATTCGCGGAATGGATGCTGACGGAGGAATACAAGGAGGCCGTGGCGGTCAATGTGCAGCGACTGGGCGTGAAGGCCCGTGCGGCAGGCATTCACCTCATCTTCGCGGCGCAGCGACCCGATGTGAACGTCATGCCGATGCAGCTGCGCGACAACTTAGGGAATCGCCTGATCCTGAAGGTCGCCAGCGTTGGAACCTCCGAGATCGCTCTTGGTGTGAAAGGCGCGGAATCGCTGTTGGGGCTTGGCCATTTGGCAGCCCGGCTCAACGGAGAGCCCGGCATCGTGTTCGCGCAGGCCCCGTTTCTATCGGACGATGACATAGAGCGGGCCGTCCAGGCCATCATTTATGGCGACGAGAATGCCGCCCGGGAAATGAGAGAGCGCGAGCCTGCGCCGGCCGCGTGACGCTGGACCGAAGCTCGTCGTGAGCGTTGGGCCGCAAGCCTCTAGCGGGCGGCAGCGTAAAGGACACCAAGTGCTGAGACCACAGCGGCCGCCCAGAGCAGGACTTGGACGGTAACGATCGTCGATGGCAGACGGGAGGGCTTAATGGAGACCCTCAGGTCGCCGTCCATCTTGTTGAGATTGTCGATGTACGAATTGAACGCCATACGAAAACGCTGCATCACATTGACGAAACACACGCTCGCAATCGCCGCAAATATGAAGATGGCACAGGCAATCCACTTGTCTTTCTCAAGATTGAGGACGGCGAAATACCAAAGACCACCCAGGACGGCGGTGAACAGCGGGGGAATCTTGTAAAGGATGTCATTCAGTGAGCGGAAATGGGCGTATTGCTCCTTGTAAATATCCGCTCGGGTGATGTCGGTCATGGGCGCCTCGGCAGAGTCTTATTATTTGTGACAAATCAGGCAGCCGCCCCCGTCCTCTTCGAACAGCACTTCATCGACGGGTTCGGCCGGCCTTAGGGCATTGGGGCGCTGTCGCGCCTTCAAGCGGTCCAACCGTGCCCGATGCTCGCGCTCGATCTGTTCGACGCGCGTTGGGTCCGCCAGCTCATCGAGGGATTCCCGATCACTCCAAGTGAACGGGGAACCGTGATCGAGGGCGGTCTTTTCATAACGTTTGGCTTCTTCAAACGCCTTCGGATGTTCCCGCATCAGGTTGACCCATTCGATCTTCTGCTGAAAAAAGCAGAACGTGCAGCCGCTGCGGGAACGCCAACGATAGTAATCCGGCAATCCGACGCCGGCTGCGTCAAGCAAGTCGATGACGCCCTTTTTGTCGATGCCACGCTCGCGCAATGGCAACACGACGCGCAGGTTCGGATGCGTTGCGGTGAGGCCTTCGCGATGGGGCTCGTCTGAGCGGATTGCGACATAACTAAAGATCGTCGTGCCCGCGTCCAGATCGGGGCGAATCCATCGCTCGAAGGGCCGCAATTTAAGTTGACGGGTACACCAACGTGTGCGCGGCGAGGGAAGGAAGTTGTTGTACTCCCGCAGCCAAAAGTCGAAATCGCGGTCGGGGTTGAGGCGCTGGATCGGCGCCCCTAGGAACCCTTCCAATCGGCCGAGGAAATCATAGACCTCGGGCAACTCCTTGCCGGTATCGGTGAAAAAATATTCGAGCGCCAAGTCCGGCCGAGATTGCCGCATCAGCACTGCAAGTGCGGCGCTATCCCGCCCGCCAGAGATTCCCAGGACGTGCCGCTCCATCCGTCAGCCCACCTTCTTCAGGCGCGCGTCGCGGTGCGCCAACGTGTCAAGTCCCGTCTCCGCCAATGCCGCTAAGGCGACATTGCGATCCGCGCCGGACTCGGTGAGAATTTTGTGAAGCGCTTGCGCTAGGGCCGTCACTTTCGGTCGGTCCCGTTCCGCAATCTCGAATTCCTCGACGAACTCCTGCCCGGCTTCGCCTGTGCCGATGATCAGCGCCATCGCCTCGCGGGTCGGCCGGCGACCCTTGACGCGCGCAAGCGTCTCAGCGCGACGAAATTTGAGGGCAAAATCAGCCAACGCCAGCGCGGCTTGATCGGGGTCGCGGTCTGTCCAGTCCCGCGGCGGCCGATTGAGCGCAAGGCTCGCGATCGCTTCGATCTCGGGAATCTCGCCGCAATAGGTTGCAAGCCGGGCGGCGAATGCGTCAACGCGCAGATCGCCCGTTAGGTCCGCAACAACGCGGGCGCGCTCATGAAGCTCTGCAAAATCCTCCTGCGCTTGGCCCAACGCGCTCAACATTTTCTGCGAAAGCGCGGCCATCATCTTGGGATAAGCGTCATTCAATTCGCGCAGCGCAGTCTCGATGCCAGCCGCGGTGGCCGGGGCGTCGTCGTCGCCGAATATCGTTGGGATGTCGACGAAGAGCGCCTTGTGCGGATCGTCTGCCCGCAGAAGGACGCGGCGCACTTCGGCTGTCGCCGCCGACAGGCTGAGCGTCTTCTGGCTCCAGGGCGGGAGATCGCGCGCAAAGCGGACCAAGCGGCGGGCCACCTCCAGGGGATCGGGCGGACAGGCGTGGCCCGTCGCCTTCCTCACCGCGCGCGCCACACCCTCGAGGATCGCCCCGCGGAACGCGTCCACGTCCACGCGGCGAAGCGCGACAAGATCTTCATCCTGCAAAAGGATGTCGACGAGATAGTCGTCGATCTCCGCCTGGAACTTGCCTTCGCCATAAAGCGCCAGACGATGGCGGTTGGCCATGATAAAGGCGAGCGCCAGAATGGGCATCAGCCCGTGGCGGATCCCGAAGGGCGCCGCCGCCCAAAGGCGGTACAAATGCCCGAGTGGGACCGTTCCGCGTTCCCGAGCAAACAGCGCCTCTGCTGCTTCCCAGGCAGGTTTGTAAGTCTGGCCAATGCGGCTGTTGGTGGGCTTGCTGAACCCGTAGGATTCACCGGATTTGTGGTGCAGTCCTGCGGCAGCGAGCACCGTGCTGTATAGCCCACGCTCGACCGGGAAGCCCTCGATTCCGAGGGCCGGCTTGTCGGCCGCCGAAATCATCGCATGCATCAGGGCGCGAACGCCTGCTTGGGTGTTGCTGGACGGCCTCTCGCGATTGACCAACTCGCTGTGGACGCGCGGTGCTTGGCTGAACCGGCGGTCAGCGAGGTCGGAAGCAAGCCGCGAGAGACTGGCGCCGGCGGGCAGGTCGATGCGCCCGCCGGCGACATGCCAATCGGCGTTGGCGAATCCCGCACGCAGTTCTTCATCGAGCTCCGCGGACACCGCCGCTATCCGGGCAGCGAGCTCGCGCCGAGCAACACTGTCGCCGTCGAGTTCGGGGCGACTCGTGCGCACGGCTTCGAGCGCGACGAGTTCGCTTCCCAGGTCGCGGAGTCGCCAAGCATTGCGCGGCAGGCCAACGGCGATCAGTTGTTCGCTAGTCCTTTCCGACGCCGCATGGCAATCCGCCAGTGCTATCTTTCGCTGGTCCTCGCTGGCCGGAATCGCCAGGATGAAATGACCCGCGGCATCACCGGCCCGATCGGCGACCCGGCCAAGGTCCGCGAGGTGGACAAGCTCGGTCTGGAACCACCGCAGGCTGCCCGTCTCATGGTAATGGCGTTTGGCAAGGACGGGTTGCAGACCCACGACGCGCGCTAGACGTCCCAGGTCGAGACCGGACGCTTGCGCAGCCGCGGACGCAACCGCCCCGTCGATATCGAAGTCGCTGCCGGCATAGATCGCCCATGCGTCCAAATGCTTCCGGAACACGGCGACCGACCATCGCTCCAATTCGGCTAGTGCGGCATCGATGACGTCCGGTTCGGCGTCTGGAATGCAGGCTGTGAGCGTCGCGCGATCGGCAGCCATGCCTGAGCCGTTTCGAAACATGTCGATCAGAGCGATGGCTTTGGCGAGCCTGACATGAAGCGCGGTTCCGCGCGCCTCGCAGCGCTCGATCGCGTCGGCGCCCTGTGCCCAGCGATGACTGTCATTCGACGCCAAGATCGCAGGCTCCAGATTTATGCGCAGGTAATCCCAAAAGCGGTCGGGACCGAAAAGCTCGCGTGCGGTGGCAGGCATCTCGCGAAGAAAATCCCGAAAGCCGCCGGGTTCAGCGGAGGCCAGAAAGCCAAACACGCTGCGCTCGTTTTGACCGAACCGTCGACGGGACATCGGACCGAGCACGACGGCCGTGACCGGGTGCAACGGCCAGCATTTGTCCAGACGGGCCGCCAGATCGGCCGGCGTGCCTGGGCGCCGCGAACGGATCGATTGCGCGATCGCCTCGGCGGATTGGGCCGTTTCGGCGTGGCGCCGTTCGGACACGATGGCGCGGCCCAACAGGTCGATGACCTCATCAACGCCAGCGATCAGCGGCACATCCACAAATCGCCCTTGGATCTTCGCCCATTCGTCGCGCGCCTCCCGGCCAAGGCGGCTGGCATATTGCTCGAAGGCTTGGTGCAGAATGCCGACGACGACGAGGCGGCCGCGTGCCCGCGACGCGGCCTCGGCGAGCTCCTGGAAGAAATAGATGTCGCTACCGTCTGCCGCAGCGCCCTCGAGAAACTTCCCCATCTCGTCGATAATGAGCAAAACGCCGTCACGCGGTCGCGCGTCGGCTTCTTGCACCAATCTGTCGATGAGTTCGCGCGGGCCCTTCACGTCGTTTCGCGGACGTCCGCGCGTCGCCCCGTCTCGCCTGCGGGCTTGCTCCAGGGCGGAGGCGATGTCGCCGACTGGATCAGCGCGGCGGCCTACAACCGGCACAACGAGCCAGCCGTCTCGGCTTGGCTGGTAGGCGCCTAGCAGCTCTTGCGTGACGGACGCACCGAGTGCCGCGGATGCGGCCGTCCGTATCGTGCCTTTCGGTCCGAGCAGACCGGCCAGACCCACCGCCAAGCTCGATTTCCCGCCGCCGTAGGGACCTGTCCATGTGAATGCACGTTGGGCGGTCTGCGCAATCTGGCTCGCCATACTAAGAAGTCCATCGGCTGCTGATCGCTGACAGACGAATCCCTGTAGCGCGTCCACGCGCGCGAGATCGCTATCGAGCCGGATGGACCGTTGAAAGCGGCGGGCAATCGAGACGTGATCGGCGAGTGTCATGCGGCCCGCCGCTTATCGTTCTCGGCGCGATACGCGCTGGCCAAAAGCCCGAGTGGGTTGGTGATCGGTTTGACACGGAGGACCTGACGCACGCCCGCTGTGTCCGACCAAACGACTCGGCCGCGCGTTACGTCCTCCATTGCGGTGAGTCGCTCGACAACGGAGTTCTCGTCGAGTTTGAAGACGCGCCCAGGCGAACCCGGTTCGTAGGCGATGGCCTCCACAGACAGGGTGGCCGCAGCTGGAGCGTGCCGGTTCCAAAACGCGTTTAGCGCGTAGGCAAAGACGCCATCGGGAAGACTCGGCTTGGGGCCTCGCCGGAACTCGTAAAGGCGACCTGCAATCGGCCGGATGAGGCCGAGCTCGGCCAACACGGGCTCCAACGCGTCTTCACCGGCTGCCTTGTCGGCACGTGGGACATAGCTGCGAATGAAGCATTCAACATCGCGCGTCACGGTTTTCTCGGCAATGCGCGACCATTGGCGCGCGCGGGCATATTGCAGTATCGACGTGCTCAAGGCGTCATGGTCAAATGTCTGCGCCGCCAAATGATTGAAGGCCCAATACCACGTGGTGGTCATTTTCGGATCGCCGGCGACCTGCCACTGCACAAGCCAAGCAGTCGCCGGTCTTTCCATGTAGGGGTCCCACGGGCGCTCGCCGCCGAACAGGCTTTGGCCGAGTTCGGTTGCTCCGACTCGCGACCCATTCTCTTCGATAATCCCGCAGGCAAGCGCCCAATGACGAATCGCGAGCGCCATGTTTTTCCCGACGCCGAACGTGACGATCGAATCGGGACTGCTGAAGATGGTTCGTAGTGCGCCGGATTCGACTGCATCGAAGGCTTTGCGAAGCCAAAGGTGTCGTAGCGGGAAGGTCTCGTGCCCCGAGAACTGACCCTTGAATTCGCTGTGTGTGATCGGCCCCCGTAGCATGCGGCTATGCTACTGGACGGAGCGTCCAGTAGCAAGACGAAATCCGAGCGGATGCAACTTTCGATAATCGCTTCGGCTACGCTGCCGCGGTTTCCGACGCCTCGTGCTCGCGGATACGGTTCACCGCCCTCGCAACGCGTTCGGCCGCAACTTCAATTTCCGCCCGGGTGTTGAACCGGCCGAACCCAATGCGCAACGTGCTCGCGGCATCGGATTCGCTTAGGCCGATGGCCAATAGGACATGCGACGGCTGCAAGACCCCGGCGCTGCATGCGGCGTTCGTCGACAAAGCGATGTCCGGCTGCAGAGCTCCGACAACCCGATCAGCATCGCACCCCGGAAACGTAAGACTGAGATTGCCGGGAAGGCGTCTGCTCCGGTCACCATTCACGCGCGCATCGGGACAGTGCGCGAGAACGATCTCGAGGAAGAGATTGCTGAGCGCGACGGCGGCTCGCGTATCTCGCTCAAGTTCGTCGCATGCGATATTGCTAGCCGCGCCGAACGCGACGCATAAGGCGGGAGAAATGGTGCCGGACCGAAACCCGCGCTCTTGACCGCCACCCCAGAAGAGCGGCTCCAGAATAACAGGGCTTTCCTCAGAGATGTAGAGCGCTCCCACGCCAATCGGCGCGTAGATCTTGTGTCCAGACAAGCTCATCAGGTCGACGCCGCTCGCCTTAACGTCCACGGGTATCTTTCCGACCGCTTGCGCCGCGTCAGTATGGAAAACAATGTGACGCGACCGGCAGAACGCTGCGATTTGCTCAATCGGTTGCAGGACACCGATCTCGTTGTTCGCTGCCATAATCGAGACTAGACAGGTCTCTTGTGTGATCGCGGCTTCCACCGTTGCGGGGTCGAGGAGACCGTTCGCATCGACGGGCAAGACATCCACACGGAATCCGTTGCGCGCCAAATAGCCCACCGTCTCTAGGACGCACTTATGCTCAGTGGCGCAAGTGATGATGTGGTTGCCGCGGCGATGCGGCGATCGAGCGACGCCCTGAAGCGCGAGGTTGTTCGCTTCGGTGGCCCCGGACGTGAAAACAATATCTTGCGGGCGCGCGCCGATTAGCGCGGCGACCTTCGCACGTGCGTCTTCGACCGCGATTGCAGCGCGCCGTCCAACGAAATGTTCTGAGTGCGGATTTCCAACGAAGCTCCTTTCGAGGAGCGGCAACATGGCATCACGCACCCGCGGATCGGTGGGCGTCGTGGCTTGATTATCGAGGTAAATCGAATCGGGCATCGCACCCCCTCACGGCTTCCGGAATTGATGGCCTCTCAGCGAGAGGCAGGCAAGTGTTCTTTTTTTGTTCTCGATCATTACGACGGTCCTTTCCGCGCCTTGCCGGGGTCTCGTTCGTTCCGGCCAAGTCGGAAAACCCGCCAAGTTCCTGTCTTTATACGCTATGGCACGACGCGCGACAGTTCTTGTTGCCGGAGCTACCGTCGATGATTTCAGTAAGATATGGCCCAGAAGCGATGCGTGCGCCGGCCTCTACCCGGCGTCCCTGAAGATCTTTTCGACTATGCCTGCCCCGCCGCCCCACGTGCGAGCAGGTTGCGAGTGTCTTCGGAGAAACCGATCAGGGTGGTGGACGACTGGCCTGAGATAGTGCCGATCACCGAGGCTGAGCTGCGGGTAATGGAAGGCCACTTCGTCGAAGAGCTTGACACGATCTTCGGACCGCGCCTGAGCGCGGGTGAGAAAAAACCTTGAATTGTTAGTCTATATGACGTACATTGTTGGGGAAACGTAGACCAGTGTCAGGAGTGACCCAATGCCGCGCAAACAGCCCAAGATCGAACGGGAAACGCCTAACCGCGTCGAGCGCCTCGGATTCCGGCTCGACGAAGAGACGAAGGATCTTATCGAGCGGGCCGCCCACCTCTCGCGGCGCAAGGTCAGCGACTTCTGCGTGACCGCGCTCACCGACACCGCACGCCGGACGATCGCCGAGCATGAGACATTGGTGCTGTCCGATCGGGATCGCGCGGCATTCTTCGACGCGCTGGTCAAACCGCCTGAGCCGAGCGAGCGGCTGGTCCGCGCCCTGGCCGAGCACAAGCGCCGGGTTGCTTCCTGAGCATGGCGGCGTCTCGGCCAGATTTGAAGATCGAGGCGCTCGCGTCGCATCACGACCGGGACGGCTTTGCCTGCGGCGTCGACAGCCTCGACCGTTATCTCCGGACACAGGCAAGCCAAGATGTGCGGCGCAAGGCGAATGGGGTCTTCATTCTAGTCGAGCCTGACAAGCCGGATGTCGTGCTGGGCTATTATACGCTGTGCGCGACCGGCGTGGCGCAGGGCGACGTGCCGGCCGCCGCCCGCAAGCACATCCCGCGCTATCCTCTGGTCAGCGCCACGCTGGTCGGACGTCTGGCGGTCTCGGAGGCCCGGCAAGGCGAGCGCCTGGGCGCGATGCTTCTCGCCGACGCTGTGCGGCGCGCTTATGCGAGCGCGGCCACGGTCGGTTCTTCAATGCTGGTGGTAGATGCCATCAGCGAGCGCGCCGCCGCCTTCTATGAGGGAAACGGTTTCGTGCGCCTGCCCGATTCGCTTCGGTTGGTGCTGCCGATGCACGCGATCCAGCGACTGGTGGAACCATGACCGACCCAGCACCTGCATCGCCTGACGCTACGCCTGGGGTTGCCAAGGCGGCGCTCTATTTGCGCGTCTCGACCGGACGGCAGGCGGAGAGCGATCTGTCGATTCCCGATCAGCGCCGGCAGATTACGGCCTATTGTGTCGCCAAGGGCTGGAACGTCGCGGCTGAATTCGTTGAGCCAGGTAACACCGCTACTGATGATCGCCGGCCGGCATTCCAGGCGATGATCGACGCTGCGCTTGTGAAGCCGCCGACTTTCACCGTTATCGTCGTGCACTCTTTCTCGCGCTTCTTCCGCGATCAATTCCAGTTCGAATTCTATGTCCGCAAACTGGCCAAGAATGGCGTGCGTTTGATTTCCATCACGCAGGACCTCGGCGACGATCCGATGAGCGTGATGATGCGCCAGATCATGACGCTGTTCGACGAATACCAGTCGAAAGAGAACGCCAAGCACACCCTGCGCGCTATGAAGGAAAATGCGCGTCAGGGCTACTGGAACGGCGCGTTGCCGCCAATCGGGTACCGCATCGTGGCCGCCGAGCAACGCGGTGCGAAAATTAAGAAGAAGCTGGAGATCGATCCGATCCACGCTGACACGGTGCGCCTGATCTACAAGCTGGCACTCAATGGTGACGGCGACAGCGGCCCGATGGGAATCAAGTCGATCACCACCTATCTCAACGAGCGCGACATCCGCACCCGTGACGGCGGCCGCTGGGGCATCGCCTCGGTGCATCAGATCCTAACGCGCACGACCTATATCGGCGAGCATCGGTTCAACACGCGCGACCACAAGACCCGCGTGGCGAAGCCTGACGCCGAACACGCGGTCATGGCTGTGCCACCGATCATCACCGAGGCGGAGTATCACGCGGTCCAGGCGGCGCTGAAGGCGCGTAGCCCACAATGGATGCCGCCCCGCGCTGTAAGCGGTCCAACCCTGCTAACTGGAATCTGCTTCTGCGCGTCCTGCGGCGGCGCGATGACCCTGCGGACCGGCAAGGGCAGCGCAGGCGGCATGTATCGCTATTACACCTGCTCGACGAAAGCGCGGCAGGGCGAGCGTGGTTGTCGCGGTCTGACCGTGCCGATGGACAAGCTCGACCGCGCCGTCGTCGATCATCTGGAGTGGCGGCTGCTCGATCCGGCGCGTTTGACGACAATGATGGATCAATTGCTTGAACGGCGTGAGGAATGGAATGAACGCCGTCGCGGACACATCGCAGAGCTGCGCAAGCGCGCCGCCGAAGCGGAAGCGAAGTTGAAGCGTCTTTACGAAGCGATTGAGAACGGCGTAGTCGACATGGCCGACCCGTCGTTGAAAGATCGCATTGCAGAACTCACCGCGGTGCGCGACCAGGCGCAGACTGACGCGGAGCGCGCGGCTTCAGCGGTGGAGCGACTCGGGCCCGCGATCACGTCGGACAGTTTGCGGCGGTTCGCGCTCGCCGCTCGCCGCAAGCTACGGAACGAAGATGGAACCTATCGGCGGGACCACTTGCGTGCGCTAGCGCAACGCGTCGAAGTCGTCGACCCGAGCGAAATTCGCATCATGGGCTCGAAAACCGAACTGCTACGGACACTTGCCGCCGCTGCGAGCGTAGAATCGGCGACTGTTGGCGTTCGCAGTTTTATACCGAAGTGGCGCGCCCGAAAGGATTCGAACCTCTGACCCCCAGATTCGTAGTCTGGTGCTCTATCCAGCTGAGCTACGGGCGCATGCGCCGGCCAAATCCCCGCGCTCGAGACGGGCGTAGTGCGGCGCGCCCGCTCGTTTAGCGGCAAGCGCCGCGAATAGCAAGAGCGCTTACTTTCGGCCCCGCCCGGCCTTGCGCCCATCGCACAAGTATTTAGATAAAAGGACCTAAACAGGATTTGTAATGGAAACGTTCCTCTCGGATGGCGTCGAGATAGCCTATGTGGATTTCGAGCCTTTAGCGCAAGATCGCGGCGAGCCTATCGTGCTCGTCCATGGCTTCGCCTCGACCCACGCCGTGAACTGGCTGTTTACGCAATGGGTCAAGACGCTGACCGAGGACGGCCGCCGGGTGATCGTCTTCGACAATCGCGGCCATGGCCAGTCCGCCAAGCTTTACGATCCCGCGCTCTTCAGTCTCGATCTGATGGCGGGAGACGTCGTGCATCTGCTCGATCATCTCTCCATCCCCCGCGCCGACATCATGGGCTATTCGCTCGGCGGGCGCATCGCCACGGTTCTGGCGATCGCTGCGCCCGAGCGCGTCCGCTCGCTCATCCTTGGCGGCATCGGCGAAAATCTCATCGCAAGCTCAGGCCTGCCGGGCGGCCTCGCCGAAGCCATGGAGGCCGAGCGCATCGAGGATGTCGACGATTCCATGCTCAAGATTTTCCGCGGCTTCGCCGAAGCCACGCGCAGCGATCTCAACGCGCTCGCGGCCTGCGTGCGCGGGGCGCGCAAAGCCATCGACCCCGCCCTGCTCGCGACGATCGGCGCCCCGACGCTGATCTGCGTCGGCACGCGCGACGATGTCGCCGGCGATCCGCATCCGCTCGGCGCGCTGTTTCGCGACGTGCGCGTCGTGGATATCCCCGGCCGCGACCATAATCGCGCCGTGGGCGATCGCCTCTTCAAACAGGCGGCCCTGGAATTTCTCGATACGCGGCCCTAAGCCGGTGGCATGCGGCGTGCTATGATCCCGCGCGACCCGCTGTGACGTTGATGCGAGAGGAGAGGCGGATGGGCGCCGAGACGCGCGAACAGGGCGCGAAAATCATCGATTTCGCGCAAAGCGACCCATTTTTCGCCCGGCTGCGCGCCGAGGCCGAGGAGACGCTGCGCCGCGAGCCGGAGCTCGGCGGCTTTCTCTATCCCGCGATCCTCGCCCAGACCGGCGTCGCCGGCGTCGTCGCCCATCGGGTTGCCCAGCGGCTCGACCGGCCGGAGGCGCCCTACGCCGCCATTCGCCAGGCCTTCGACCAAATGCTCGCGCGCGAGCCGGCGGCGGTCGACGCCTTCCGCGCCGATCTGCTGGCGGTTCTGGAGCGCGACCCCGCCTGCACCCGGCTCATCGAGCCCGCCCTCTATTTCAAGGGCTTCCATGCGCTGCAGACCTATCGGCTGGCGCATTGGCTGTGGAAGAGCGGCCGCAGCGATTTCGCGCTGACGCTGCAAAGCCTCTCCTCGCAGATTTTCCAGGTCGACATCCATCCCGCCGCCGTCATCGGCAAGGGCCTCTTCATCGACCATGCGACCGGCGTCGTCGTCGGCGCGACGAGCGTCGTCGAAGACCAGGTGTCGATGCTGCATGGCGTGACGTTAGGGGGCACCGGCAAGGCCCGGGGCGACCGCCATCCGAAGGTCAGGCGCGGCGTCTTGATCGGCGCCGGCGCGAAAATTCTCGGCAATATAGAGATCGGCTCCTGCGCCTTGATCGCGGCCGGCTCGGTCGTGCTCGACTCCGTGCCGCCCAACAAGACGGTCGCCGGCGTGCCGGCCCGCATCGTCGGCGACAATGGCTGCGCCGAACCGGCGACGACGATGGATCAGGTTCTCGCCGTGCTCGATTCGGGGCTGTAACATGCGCAAATTCCTGTTTGAGACCGCGCCTCTCCTGGCCGCGGGGGTTCTTCTTGCGGCCGACGTTCTCTTCGCGCCGCGCGCGGCGCAAGCGGCCGGCTGGCATTATTACGATCCCGAATGCCCGATCGCGCTTGGCGAAAAGACGATGAAATTCGTCGCCATGCAGCCGAAGAAAAACATCGACCGCGAATGCGTCGCGCTGCCCGATATCGGCCCGAGCGTCATCGTGCTCGACGCATCGGACAATGAATTGCGCGACATGAATTGGGACATTCGCATTCTGCGCGGCAAGGGGCCGAATGGCGACGCCGATCCAGAGGCCGATGTCGTCGGCCGCCTGCCCATTCAGAAATTTCGCAACGGCATGGTGAATTTCGACCAGAATTTTAGAGAGCCCGGCGCCTATGTGCTCTATGCGAAGCTGACGAGCGACGACGGCGCCAAGAGTTTTGTGGGCCGCCATCCCTTTTCGGTCGGCCTCGTCACCGACGAGGAACTCTATCTCTATATCGCCTTCGCGGTTTTCGCCGTCGTGGTCGGCGCCGCAACCTTTGCGCTGTGGCGCCAGGGCAAGCTTGGATTCAAGATTCCGGATTTTTCGAAGACGGATTGAGGGGCGCCGAACCACCATACATATCGGTGGCACTAACCAGATAGTGTGAGTTCGGAAATGATCCGAATCACCTCTTCCAATAGGTCGTACGCAGGTTGGCCCGCGACCTCCCTAGCAAATGCCTCCATGGAAAGTGTTACGCTTGTTCCGCGCCTAGAATTTATCACTTCTAGTGCGGAAGGGACTGTCCCAGTGCTGTTCATATGAAGAGCGGCATAAATTACTAACTGGCGAAACTCGTACGCCCGAAAGGGCCGGTCCCCATCCTTGAGTTCAATTAACTTCAGGTCTTGGGTAATCGCGTCTCCATGACATGTATTAATGATGCCGCAACCCGGATAACTAGGATCAAGAAATACGGGTGATTTTTGTAAAATGAACAACTGCTGGTGCATCCGCAAACTTAAGTCTGAAATTTCCCTATAGTCGTCTTCTCTTATGGATGCGCTATCAATTGAAGCCGCTGCTTTAGCTACGCCTTCCATTGAACGAAGATACTCAGTGCATTTGGCAGGGCCTGCTCCACTCGAAATGCCGTTCGCCAAAAGCTGAAAGGAAATGCGATTAATGTCCGCTCTTGACCCGGGCAGTGATCTCGTTTGAAGCTCAGGGAAGTTGCGATTGGATAAGCGTAGGTTCGCTTTGCGAACGAATAGCTCCATTGTTGGAGTCAAAGTCCGCCACAAGGAATTATACCGTTTTGCGAAGCGCGTTTCGGAGATCACAGCGGTATCTGCCAGCCAGGCTGCGAAAATTTCTGTTCTGCCCAGCCTTTGACTAGCTTTTCGGACTCGGAAAATTCACGTCGTATGTTTCGGCGCCAATGTTCCCCCTCATCTTCCAAACCAAAGCTGGCAATTAGAAATGCCCTCCGCTCAACAGGGGACAAAGTGCGGAAGCGCTTTTGAAGGTCCGAGAGCCAATGCCAGTCGTCCCACTTGGCGAGACATAATATGATGTCGCGCTTGACCGCTTCATTCCGCTCAGATCGAAAAATTTTATAAAATAGGTAGCGAGTCTCTTCATCCTTCCGCAACGAAAGTAAGCGAATCGCATATTGCAGCATGAGGTCCAAAACCATTACCCTTGATTGGTCGACAATTAGGCCGCGCACTCGTGTGCTAATTGCGAGCTGGGTTGGCTCAGAAAGACGGTCAAACACCTCCTTCGCGCATATGAGAACGTTATGGTAAACGGGATACAAAATGTCTTCATTCTCAATCAAAGTCTTTATGGCGTCGTCCAGTAACGAACCATCTAAATAGCTTGTCAGAGAAATCAACCTACGCGCCAAAGTTATATCCACGCGAGACTTCTTGAGCTCGGCGCGGATGATTTCCATCACTGGATATTTTTCAAGTTCTGCCCTCAGTAGCTCGTAGTCCTCGTCGGCTGTCGCCGAGTATGGATCGAAATGCATATTGATCGACATAAGGGCCTGCCGCGCTGCTCCTAAAGGCGCCCCAATATCATCATCATCATGAACCAGCGGGTTACTGGCAAAAAACTCCGCAGAAGTCATGATGCGCGTCTTGGATTTCTGAAGCTGTAGACCTTGGTTGTCGATCAGAAGCCTTGTCAAAATTACCAGCGCCTGAAAACTCTTGTCAGGGGTTTCTGTAAATAGGAAATAGTCGTCCGCGTAGCGGACGAAATCAATTTCGTTTGCCAGCAACAAGCCGTCAATCTGAGTAAGAACCAACTCTGAAATGAGCCGAGAGGCAGGGCCTCCAATTGGAATGCCGAAAGAATAAGTGTTTGATAGGTTTGACAAGAAGGCTTTGATCCGCGGATAGACATATCCACTCTCTGGGAGATGAAGGATGGCGTTTTCGATACGATGATGATTTATCCTGAGATAGAACTCGGATATATCACAACTCACTACAAACGCTTTTTCAGCCGCTTTTTGAAGTGCTTTCTCAATAAAATGTCGCCAATTTATATCACGATTGAAGCAAGTTTCAGTGGTGTCGTCCCAGCGGTATCTATAAGAATATACCCTATCGGGATCCACACTATTTCGCGCAGCTTCAATTTTATCGGCGATTGACAACACCCAGCTTAGATAAAGTGCGTTCCAAAGAGGATCGATTTGGACCGCCCACCGAAATCCCGTGTAGCCTACGGGTGCAAGCGCTCCAATGTTTGCCGGTGGCTGCTCCGCTAAACTTCGTGGAACATCGGCGTCGAGCGCTGCAAGGATCGCAACTGCGTCATCAAGCTTGTCATGCAACACATGATTTTCTATGGGAAACGGAAATATATCGGTGTCGCCATGGCGAACAATGTTCCGAATTGCGCGACGATAGAACTGATCCATGTGTTCCCACCAGCCCAGTTTTAAAATAGATCACATTTCCATGAACTTGTGGCCAGCAAACGATCTCTCACCCAAATCTGTTGTTTCTCGGAAATCCCCTGGGCGGCAGTCGTCCCGCTTCAGCGCGATGGCCGATCCAGTCTTTTAGCTCGGTCCTTTCCACCGTGAAGACACGGCCGGAACTGTCCGTCCAGGTCAACCCGTCCTTCAATGCGAAAACCTTCGCGTCGGAGACGCCGCCCTCGCGATAGCGCTGCATGCGCACGCCCTTGCCGCGCGCCATGCGCGGCGCTTCGCTTAGCGGAAACACCAGGAGTTTCCTGTTCTCGCCGATGATGGCGACATGATCGCCTTGCGCTTCCGTGACGATCTTCAACCGCGCCGGCGGATCGACATTGAGCGCGGCGCGTCCCTTGCGTGTCGCCGACAGAAGATCGTCCTGGCCGACGACGAAACCGCGCCCGTCGCCCGCGACGAGCAGCAATGACGCCTCCGCGACATGCGGGAGAACGGCGACGACATCGGCGCCTTCGTCGATATCGGCGAAGAGCCGGATCGGCTCGCCATGCCCGCGCCCGCCGGGAAGCTTCGCGGCCTCTAACGTATAGGCCTTGCCGTTCGAGGCGAGCGCCAGCACCTTTGAGGTCGTCTGCGCGAAGAAGGAGGCGCCGAGTTCATCGTCGCCCTTGAACTGCAGCGTCGAGAGGTCCTGCACATGGCCCTTGAGCGCGCGAATCCAGCCCTTCTGCGAGACGACGACGGTCACCGGCTCGCGTTCGATCATCGCCTCGGCGAGATCGAGATTGACCGCCTCCGGCGCGTCCTCGAATGTCGTGCGCCTTTTGCCGATCGGCGTCTGGAGACCGTAAGTTTTTTTCAGTTCCCGCACCTGCGCGGCGATGGTCTTCCATTGCTGCGCTTCGTCGGCGAGCAGCGCGTCGATGTCCTTGCGCTCGGCGGAAAGCTCCTTGAGCTCCTTCTTGAGCTCCATTTCTTCGAGCTTGCGCAGGGCGCGCAGCCGCGTGTCGAGAATATAGTCGACCTGCAGATCGGTGAGCTTGAAGGCTTTTTTCAGCTCCGCCTTGGCGTCGTCCTCCTCGCGGATGATGCGGATCACCTCGTCGAGATTGAGGAAGACGACGACCATGCCTTCCAATTGCTCGATGCGCCGCAGGATCGCAGCGAGGCGATGGCGCGAGCGGCGCAGCAGCACGGTGCGGCGATGGTCGAGCCATTGCCGCAGCGCCTCGTCGAGCGAGACGACGCGCGGCGTCACGCCATCGACGAGCACATTCATGTTCATCGTGAAGCGCGTTTCGAGTTCGGAGAGCTTGAAGAGCGTCTCCATCATCAGCGCCGGATCGACGGTGCGCGCACGCGGCTCGAAGACGATGCGCACGTCCTCCGCCGATTCGTCGCGCACGTCGGCGACGAGCGGCAATTTGCGCTCGGAGATTAGTTCCGCGAGCTTTTCGATGAGCCGCGACTTCTGCACGCCATAGGGAATTTCGGTGACGACGGCGACCCAGCCGCCGCGCGGCAGCTCCTCCTTGATCCAGCGCGCGCGCAGGCGAAAGGAGCCGCGCCCGGTGCGATAGGTCTCGACGATCTCCTCGCGCTTGTCGACGACAATGCCGCCCGTCGGAAAATCCGGCCCCTGCACGAAGGTCAGCAATTGCTCGGCGGTGGCCTTGCGATGCGAGATGAGATAGAGCGCGGCGTCGCACAGCTCGGCGAGATTGTGCGGCGGGATCGACGTCGCCATGCCGACCGCGATCCCCTGCGCGCCATTGGCGAGAAGATTGGGGAGCGCCGAGGGCAGCACCACGGGCTCCTTCTCTTCGCCGGAATAATTGGGGATGAAGTCGATCGCGTCTTCGTCGATGCCCTCGAGCAGCAGCCGCGCGACCGCCGTCATGCGCGCTTCGGTGTAGCGATAGGCGGCGGCCGAATCGCCGTCGACATTGCCGAAATTGCCCTGCCCGTCGACGAGCGGATAGCGCGAGGAAAAATCCTGCGCGAGGCGCACCAGCGCGTCATAGATCGCCTGGTCGCCGTGCGGATGGAAGGAGCCCATCACGTCGCCAACGATTTTCGCGCATTTCTTGAAGGGCGCGCCCGGATCGAGCCGCAGAATATGCATGCCGTAAAGGATGCGCCGATGCACGGGCTTGAGCCCGTCGCGCGCGTCGGGGAGCGCGCGGCCGGTGATGGTCGAGAGCGCATAGCGCAGATAGCGTTCTTCGAGCGCCTCGCGCAGATCGACCGGCGCGACGATGCTCTCGACGCTCGCGCCCTTGCCTTTTCCGCCCGAGGGACCGCCCGCTTTTTGCGCCATTCGCCCGACCTGATTCTGTTACGCCCCGACTCGTCCTATGGCCGGCGCGTGGCGCGCGCAAGCGCGTCGCGAAGCCTTCCAATCTGGGAAAGCGCGCAAAAAGCCGACGCCGGTAGTTTTTTACAAAAAACTATGGCAGATAGACCCGCGCCGCCGCCGCGCTTTCGCCTTGGGGAAAGCTTCGCGCAGGGGCCCTCCCGGGATTTTTCCTTGGTTTTCCATGAGCTTCCGAGATATAGCGTCCATGAAAAAACTGCTTCCGCTTCTCCTCGCCGCGCTGTTTCTCACGGGCGTCTCGCAGGCTCTGGAAGGACCGAAAGTCGCGGCCTCGGGCCCGTCTCCCGCCGTGAAAGACCGGGCGCCGCAGGCGCAGGGCGCTGGCGAATCCGACATGCAGGCGGTCTGCCGCGAGGTTCTTGTGGATATCGACCCGGGCTACGGCGTCACCAGCCACGAATCGCGATTCGTTTGCGAAGAGCTTCGCTAAAGCCTGTTCATGAACATGCTTTAGCTCATTGAATTGACGCGTTTTCTACGCCGAACTGGCGTCCGCTTCGACGGAAAGCGCTTCAATCTTTCAAGCAGCGCGGGAAAAGGCGCCGATATAGAGGTCGCGCGCGGCAGGCAAGGGGACGCCGCGCGGCGCGAAGACGTCGCGCGTCAGAAAATATCCCGTGAGCCGGAAGGCGGCGACAATGTCGGCGCAAGGCGGCGCGAGCGCGTCATCCTGAAGGAAATTCGGATAGGGCAGCAGCTTCTCGCGCCAGGGCGCGCCGGCGGCGCGGCTCACCGCGCGGCCCGACTTCGGCGAAACATAGGCGAGGTCGTCGCGCGCGCCGGTGAGGGCGCAGCAGTCGAGATCAAGGCCGAAGCCGAGCGCGCCGAGAAGCGCCAGCTCGAATCGCGCCATCAGCGGCGCGGCGGCCCCCGGGTCGCCGAGCCGCGCGACGACGGCGTCGGCCATTTCATATAATTCCTCATGCGGATCGCGCTCGGGCAGCAGGCGCAGCAGCGCGCATAGCGCGCCGACGCCGTGAAGCGCCGCGGCGCGATCGAGAAAATGCGCCGCGCGCGCCGCGAGCGGCTCCACCGTATAAGCGCCGAGATGGTCTTCGAGCCGCGCGCGCCAATGGGCGACGACGAGGTTGCCGGGCTGCAGAATGGGACGCAGCGTCCGCGAGCGGCCGCCGCGCACGAGGCCGAGGTGGCGGCCGTGGGCGCGCGTCATCAGCTCCAGAATGACGGATGTTTCGCCATGCCGGCGCGCGCCGATGACAAGGCCGTCGTCCCGCCAGTCCATGCGTCGCTTGGGTCCGCCTCCCTATAAATCCGCGAGCTTCACATCGGCGCTATACTCGGCGTCCTCGACCTCCTTGGTCAACGCCTGTCCGCAGATGACGCGGCCGGCCGTCGTGTCGAAGGTCAGGGTCGGCGAGCCATAGAGCGTCCAGCCGCGGCTCAAAGCCTCGGTGACGCGATGGCAGAAGGCGGCGTCGTCCGGGCCGGTGAGATAGCGATAGGCGGTGAAGCGTTTCTTGTTCTTCGACATGTGAAGCGCCCCTCTTCCGGCGGGCCGGGCGAGAGCAATCGAGGAGAATCGGCGCAGAGCCCGCGCTTTTCCGCGTGATACTACTCGCCTTTTGGAAACTCCAGCCGCATTTCGCGATAGCGCTCCGGGTCGTCCGCCCAGTTTTCGCGCACTTTCACGAAAAGGAAGAGATGGACGGGCTGCTCCGCCGCCTCGGCGATGTCGCGCCGCGCCGCTTGGCCGATGGCCTTGATGGTGCGCCCGCCCTCGCCGATCACGATCTTCTTCTGGCTGTCGCGCGCGACAAAGATCGTCTGTTCGATGCGCGCCGAGCCGTCCTTCTGATTAGTCCAGGAATCGGTCTCGACCGTCGATTGATAGGGCAGTTCGTCGTGCAGCCGCTCGTAGATTTTCTCGCGGGTGATCTCGGCGGCGAGGAGCCGCAACGGCGCGTCGGAAAGCTGATCTTCGGGATAGAGCCAGGGCGAAGGCTTCATGCGCTTCGCCAAGGCCTGGCGCAGATCGGCGACGCCGTCGCCGTTGAGCGCCGAGATCATAAAGGTCTCGTCGAAGGTCTCGCGTGCGTTGAGCGTCTGCGCGAGCGCGAGCAGCCTTTCGCGCGCAATGAGGTCGATCTTGTTGAGGACGAGAAGCTTTGGCGCCTTCGCCTCTTTAAGACGCTCGAGGATGGCCTCGACTTCTTCGTCGATTCCCTTGCGCGCGTCGACGAGGAGCGCAATGACGTCGGCGTCCGAAGCGCCCGAGAGCGCGCTCGCCACCATGGCGCGATCGAGCCGGCGCTTCGGCTTGAAAATGCCGGGCGTGTCGACGAGGATGATCTGCGCCGCGCCTTCGATGGCGATGCCGCGCACGAGCGCGCGCGTCGTCTGCGCCTTGCGCGAGACGATCGAGACTTTCGCGCCGACGAGCTGATTGAGCAGCGTCGATTTGCCGGCGTTGGGCGCGCCGACAAGCGCCGCGAAGCCGCAGCGCGTCTGTTCCGGCAAAGATTGCGCCGCTTCGCTCATATCCGATCCTTCGCTTCCCGCGCCAGAAACGCCGCCGCCGCGGCTTGTTCGGCGCTGCGCTTCGAGGCCCCGGCGCCCGGCGCCGGCTCAAACCCCTTGACCTCGACCGCGACCTCGAAAGAGGGCGCATGATCCGGCCCGCTGCGCCCCATTACTAGATAGCGCGGCGCCGCGAGGCCGCGCGCCTGCGCCCATTCCTGCAGCCGCGTCTTGGCGTCGCGTAGATCCGCGCCCCCCGACGCCGCCATGCGGGCGCGAAAGGCGCCCCGCACGACTTCCTCGGCGGCGACCGCACCGCCGTCGAGGAAGACCGCGCCGATGATCGCCTCGCAAATATCGCCCAGCAGCGCGCGCTTCTGGCGCCCGCCCGTCTGCGCCTCGCCCTCGCCGAGCCGCATATGGGGACCGACGCCCCATTCCTCGGCGACTTCCGCGCAGGTTTCCTTGCGCACCAGCGCCGCCAGGCGGCGGGACAATTCCCCTTCGCTCTCGTCGGGGAAAGCCTCGCAGAGCATATGAGCGACGGCGAGGCCAAGCACGCGGTCGCCGAGGAACTCGAGCCTTTCATATGAGTCGCGGCGCGCCGGCGCGGCGCTCACATGGGTCAGCGCCTGACGCAGCAAGGCAAGATCGGCGAAGCCGTGCCCGACGCGCTTTTGCAGCGCCCCGAGCCCCTCCTCCCGGCCGCGCGTCATCTCAGGCTGCGCGAGAGGTCAATGCACGGGCCGAAACAGCCGGTCCCAACGCACCGACCAAGGCCAGCGCCAGAAGGCGAGCGCCGACTCGTCCTTCTTGACGGAGAAGAAGATGATCTCGGCGCGGCCGACGAGATTGACGAAGGGCACATAGCCGACGCCGCCGAGCTCCGGCCCGATGCGGGAATCGGTCGAATTGTCGCGATTGTCGCCCATCATGAAATAATGATCGCGCGGCACGACGAAGAGCTCGGTGCTGTCGTTGATGCCGTGATCGCCCTCGAGCTCGATGATCGTATGCTCGACGCCCGGATGATCGCCGTCGGAAGGCAGCGTCTCCTTGTAGGTCGCGACCGCGATCTCGCGGCCGTCGCGCGCTTCGGTCTGCGCCTTTTCGATCGGCTCGCGCGGCACGATGACGCCATTGATGTAAAGGCGCCCGTCGATCACCTGAATGCGGTCGCCCGGCAGGCCGATGACGCGCTTGATATAGTCGGTCTCATTGTCGCGCGGCAGCTTGAAGACCACCACGTCGCCGCGCTGAGGCGGCGAGGCGAGGATGCGGCCGGAGAAAATATCGGGGCCGAAGGGCATGGAGTAATTTGAGTAGCCGTAAGCGTATTTCGAGACGAAGACATAATCGCCGATGAGCAGCGTCGGGATCATCGAGCCGGAAGGAATGTTGAAGGGCTGGAACAGCAGGGTGCGAATGACGAGGGCGATCGCCAGCGCCTGCAGGATCACCTTGATCGTTTCGAGAAAACCGCCTTCTTCGCCTTTTTTTTCGGCCACCGGGACGTTCCTGCTCAAGCCGGCTCACTCCTCATGCGTCGGGCGGCCTCTGGCCCGCCCCACAGCTCCGCTTACCACGCCAAAGCCTCGATGAGAACCTGCGCCTGGGCCAGAGGATATTCGTCGGTTAGCGTCAAATGGATGACCGCGCGCATGCCGGGCGGCGTCATTTGGGCGAGGCGCGCGGCCGCCCCGCCGGTCAGCGCCATGGTCGGGCGCCCCGAGGCGAGATTGACGACGCCCATGTCCTTCCAGAAGACGCCGGCGCGAATCCCCGTGCCCAGCGCCTTGGCGCAGGCCTCCTTGGCGGCGAAACGCTTGGCGTAAGAGGCGGCGCGGCCGGCCCGCCCGTCCGACTTCGCGCGCTCGACCTCGGTGAAGAGGCGCAGGACGAAGCGCTCTCCATAGCGCTCCAGCGTCCGCTCGATGCGCCGGATGTCGCAGAGATCATTGCCGAAGCCGAGAATCATGGGGCCTGCGCCCGCCCCTCCTCCATCGCCCGGCGCATGCGGGAGATCGCCTCCTCGAGGCCGACGAAAATCGCTTCGCCGATCAGGAAATGGCCGATGTTGAGCTCGACGATCTGGGGCAGCGCCGAGACCCGGCGCGCCGTGTCATAGTCGAGGCCGTGGCCGGCGTGGATTTCGAGGCCGCGCTCGGCGCCGTAAGCGGCGGCCTCGACGACGCGGGCGAATTCGCGCTCGGCGCGGTCATGGTCGCCTACTTCCACCGCATGGCACCAGGCGCCCGTATGCAGTTCGACGACCGGCGCCTTGATGGAGACGGCGGCGTCGATCGCTTCCAGGCTCGGCTCGATGAAGAGGGAGACGCGAACGCCGGCGCGGCTCAGTTCGTCGACGAAGGGGATGAAGTAATCATGCCCGCCGACCACGTCGAGGCCGCCTTCGGTCGTGCGCTCGGTGCGCTTTTCCGGCACGAGGCAGACGGCGTGCGGCGCCGTCGCGAGCGCGACGTCGAGCATCTGGTCCGTCGCCGCCATTTCGAAATTCAAGGGTTTCGAGATCGCGGCCTTGAGGCGCGCCATATCGGCGTCGGTGATGTGGCGGCGATCCTCGCGCAGATGCGCGGTGATCCCGTCGGCGCCCGCTTCGATCGCGAGCAACGCGGCGCGAACGGGGTCCGGCCGCGGGCCGCCGCGCGCGTTGCGGACGGTCGCGACATGATCGACATTGACGCCAAGGCGAAGGGGTTTGGGGCTCATGCCTTCCTATAGCGCGAGGGCGGACGGTTTGTCATTGCGCGCTCAGCGGCTCAATGAGCAATTTCAGTCAGGAAGTCGGTCCTCTCGCTCGATACGATGCAAAAATGGAGAACAGGACAGGACGAAAGCGACCCGACTATGCGCGACGCATCAACCGCGTCCTGGATTACATCGACAAGCATCTCGACGAAGAGCTGACCGTCGACGCGCTGAGCGATGTGGCGAATTTTTCGAAATTCCATTTCCATCGGCAATTTTCCCAACACTGCGGGATTAGCCTCTCACGCTATATTCAATTCATGCGGCTCAAGAGAGCCTCTTACCGGCTCGCGTTCAATCCGACCGCGCCGATTATCGACATCGCCATGGATTCAGGATTCGAAAATCCAGAATCCTTTTCTCGCGCCTTCAAAGCCGCCTTTGGCCAGACGCCCAGCGGGTTCCGCAAAACCCCCGACTGGTCGTCATGGAGCGAGCGATGTCGCATGAGCCTTCCATCCAGTGAAAGGACCGAAGAAATGGACGTAAAGATTGTCGTTGTCGAACCAGCGCTGGTCGCGGCGCTCGAACATCGCGGCGCGCCGGCGCTGCTCAACGAGTCAGTGCAGCGCTTTATCGCCTGGCGAAAGTCGTCCCGGCTTTCTCCGGTCAGCCAATGCGAGACTTACGGCGTGCCTTATAACGATCCGAATGCGACGCCGCCGGAGGAGTTTCGCTTCGACATTTGCGGATCAACGCCGGCGCCGGTTCCCGCCAATGACCATGGCGTCGTGACAAAGACGATCCCCGGCGGCCGTTGCGCCATGACGATCCACGCCGGTTCTCGCGACCGGATCGACGAAAGCGTCTATGCGCTCTATCGCGACTGGCTGCCGGACTCAGGAGAGGAACTGCGGGATTTCCCGGTCTATTTCCACTATTTGAACCTCGATCACGACACGCCCGAACATCGCCATTTGACCGAGATCTATCTGCCGCTCAAATAGGATCGGCTAGCGGGCCGCCGCGCGGGTTCATTTCTGTGACGCTTTTAGACTGCGAAACCGATCATGCGCCGCATCTTCGAGAGCAGAGATAATCTTCGCGTATTTCGCCGCGGCGTCCGCGAGCTGCATAACATTCTTGCCCTGCACGTCTAGCGAAAGCGCGGACAGGGTCGACCTGGCGATAATAAGGTCGTCGAGCGCGCGATTGTTGCGGTATTCGATCTCATAAGTGGTCTGCGCCGCCGCGCAGGGATGCATATTGGACGCGTCCAACGAATTGCTCTGACATTCGGCGAGATAATGAGTAAACGCGCGAAGCTCTGCTTCCGGCATCTGCCCGATGTCGGCGAGCGCGTTGCGTAAAACTTTGTCGCTATAAAATATTGTCTGCGGGTCGGACTTAGAAGGCTCTGCGGCGACCGCTATGGCTCCAAAAAGCACAGTGATCGTTGCGACGACGCAGCGCATAGTATGCCCCTCGATTTATTCCAATCGCTTCAATGGTCATGTCCGCAGCTTGAACACAGGAATAAGACTCTGGCAATGGGGGTCCGAATGGGCGTTCAACAGCGTCCCTCGGCCTTGCCCCCGCCGAGAATGGCCGCTCTCACCCAATCATCCGCTCGACCTTGCTCACCAGCGGGCTCGCGCGCAAACGGCCGATGATGTCGGTCAGATGTTTGAGGTCGACGACTTCGAGATCGAAGGTCATTTCGCGAAAATCCGGCGAATGCGCCTTGAAGCTGATGTTGTCGATATTGGCGCCGGTCTCGCCGATGACCGTCGCGAGCGCGCCGAGGGAACCCGGCTCATTGAGCGCGGTGACGACGAGGCGGGCGGGAAAGAGCGCGGAGGAGCCCGCCTCGATATCCCAGCGCACGTCGAGCCAGCGCTCGGGCTGGTCGTCGAAGGCGGTGAGCGAGGGCGACTGGATCGGATAGATGGTGATGCCTTCGCCGGGCGTGAAGATGCCGACGATGCGGTCGCCGGGCACGGCGCCCCCTTCTGCGGCGAAACGCACCGGCGCGTCGCCCTGCAGGCCGCGGATCGGAATGGCGCCCGCGCCCTTCTCGGCGTCCGGCGCCTTGAAGACCACATTGGCGTTGGTCTTGACGCCGAACCAGCCCGGCTCGCCGGGACCGATCGCCCGCGGCGCGGCGACGCGCTCCTCGCTGAAATCGGGATAGACGGCCTTGACGACGTCGCCCGAATAAATCTCGCCGCGTCCGACCGCCGCGAGCGCGTCCTCGACCGAGGGGCGCGCCAGCCGCTTCAAGGCCGCCTTCAACTTGTCCTCGCTCAGCGGGCGTCCGGCGCGCTCGAAGGCGCGCTCGACGATCTGGCGGCCGAGCCCGGCGTATTGCTGGCGCACCGCCTCGCGCGTCGCGCGGCGGATGGCGGCGCGCGCCTTGCCGGTCGCGACCGCGGCCTCCCAGGCGGCGGGGGGAATATGGCCGATGGCGCGGATGATCTCGACCTCGTCGCCATTCTGCAATTGCGACAAGACCGGCGCGACGCGCCCGTTGATCTTGGCGCCGACCGCGGAGTCGCCGAGCTTGGTATGCACCGCATAGGCGAAATCGATCGGCGTCGCGCCGCGCGGCAGCGCGATCAGCGCGCCTTTGGGCGTGAAGCAGAACACCTGATCCTGAAAGAGTTCGAGCCTTGTGTGCTCCAGGAACTCCTCGGGACTGTCGCCATGGGCGAGCAGGTCGAGCGTCTCCTGCAGCCAGCGGAAGGCGCGGCTTTCCTTCGCCAGCTCCTCGCGCCCCTGCATGTCGATCGCATCCTTATAAAGGGCGTGGGCGGCGATGCCGAAGCGCGCGATCTCATGCATTTCGGCGGTGCGGATCTGCAATTCGACGCGCTGATGGCCGGGGCCGATCACCGTCGTATGGATCGAGCGATAGTCGTTTTGCTTGGGCGTCGAGATGTAATCCTTAAAGCGGCCGGGAACATTCGGCCACTTCGTATGAATGATTCCCAGCGCGCGATAGCAGTCATCGACCGTGGCGACGATAATGCGAAAGCCGAAGATGTCGGAGAGCTGCTCGAAGGAGATGGATTTGCGCTCCATCTTGCGCCAGACGGAATAAGGCGACTTCTGCCGTCCGGTCACGGCCGCGGTAATGCCGCGCGCCGAAAACTCCTTGGTCAGTTCGTCCTCGATGCGCTTGATGATGCGGCCGTTCTTGGCGCGCAGATCATGCAGGCGCTGCTCGATCGTCTGATGCGCCTCGGGCATCAGATGGCGGAAGGCGAGTCCCTCGAGCTCCTCGCGCAGGCGCTGCATGCCCATGCGGCCGGCGAGCGGCGCGTAAATATCGAGCGTCTCCTGGGCGATGCGGGCGCGCTTCTCCGCCGGCACGTAATGCAGCGTGCGCATATTGTGCAGCCGGTCGGCGAGCTTGACGAGCAGCACCCGCACGTCCTCGGCGACGGCGAGCAGAAGCTTGCGGAAATTCTCGCCCTGGCGCGCCTGTTTGGTGACGAGATCGAGCTTTTCGATCTTGGTCAGACCCTCGACGAGCTTGCCGATCTGCTCGCCGAAGAGACGGTCGATCTCCTCGCGGGTGGCGTTGGTGTCTTCGAGCGTGTCATGCAGGACCGCGGCGACGATGGTCGCGTCGTCGAGCTTGAGATCGGTGAGGATCGCCGCCACTTCGAGCGGATGCGAGAAATAAGGATCGCCCGAGGCGCGGGTCTGCGCGCCATGCGCCTTCATCGCGTAAACATAGGCGCGATTGAGCAAATCTTCGTCGACGCGCGGATTATACTTGCGCACGCGTTCGACCAATTCATACTGACGCATCATGCGCTTGGCGCCACGGATAGGTTGATGCGCCGGCGCGCCGCGCTCCCCGCGCAAGACGTATGGGCGAGAGGCGACGGACGGCGCCGGAGCCGCCGATAGAGTTCGGGAAGAATAGCGCAGCCCGGCCGCGGGCTCCAACTGGAGAGGAAACGCGGCGCGATTTCTATCGCGCCGCGGGTTCCGAGCGGCGCGCGCTAACGGCCGGCAAGGCGTTTGGCCAAAACTCGGCCGAACGAAAAATTTGGCGGCCTATTCGGCGTCGTCTTCGACTTCGGCGGGCGGCACCAGGCCCTCGAGTCCGCGCAGCAGATCTTCCTCGGTCATGCGGTCGAACTGTCCCTCGCCCTCGACGAAATCGCCGGCGGCCGCGGGCGTCAGAGCAGGCGCGGCCTCGGTCTCGGGCTCGTCGACCTCGACATGACGCTGCAGCGAATGGATGAAGTCCTCGGACAGATCCTCGGGCGCGAGCGCGGACTCGGCGATCTCGCGCAGGGCGACGACCGGGTTCTTATCGCGGTCGCGATCGACGAGAATCGGTTGGCCCGAAGAAATGTTGCGCGCCCGATGCGCAGCCAGAAGCACTAGATCAAAACGATTCTCAATTTTGTCGATGCAATCTTCGACGGTGACGCGCGCCATCTGCGGCCTAGCTCCTATCGGGATGGGAAGCTGCGCTGATACGCCAATTACGAGAATAAGGCAAGAATCTCTTGGCTCTAGACGAGACCGCGCGGTTCCGCGCAACAAATATTAAGAAGTTTTAATGTGATTTTCCATAAATCCTGAAATGAATTGTTCGCAAAAATGCGCCGTTCCTCTTGACGGTGCCGCACCGAAGGGCGATGTATCGCGGTAGACGCGCGGCGGCGCTTTTTTGAGAACTGCCGCCGGAGTCTCCAGCGGAAGTGGCGAGAATGGCGGCGATCCTTACGGCTGCGCGCGTCCTACGCCGGAGCAGTGAATTTGAGAGATCGAAGCGAACGCCGACCTCGGGTTGACGGCGTTGAGCGAAACCGTCGCGCATAAACCCCTTGACCCGACCGTGAGACTGAAATGGCTGATATCGAACGAATTGCGTTATTCATTGACGGCGCGAATCTTTACGCGACCGCGAAATCCTTGGGATTCGATATCGACTATAAGCGCCTGCTCCGCGAGTTTCAGAGCAAGGGTCGGCTGATCCGCGCTTTTTATTACACCGCCCTTATCGAAGACCAGGAATATTCGTCCATCCGGCCGTTGATCGACTGGCTTGACTACAATGGATACGCTGTCGTCACCAAGCCGACGAAGGAGTTCGTCGACTCGCTCGGCCGCCGAAAGGTCAAAGGCAATATGGACATAGAACTCGCCGTCGACGCGATGGAGATGGCCGAGCATGTCGATCATATGGTGCTGTTCTCGGGCGACGGCGACTTCCGCTCGCTGGTCGAGGCCGTGCAGCGCAAGGGCGTTCGCGTGTCGGTGATCTCGACCATCACCACCCAGCCGCCGATGATCGCCGACGAATTGCGCCGCCAGGCCGATGAATTCATCGATCTCATCCATCTCGTCGGCAAAATCGGCCGCGATCCTGGCGAGCGCGCCGAGCGGATGCAGCGCTATCAGGAGCGTCGCCCCGCCCCGCAAGCCGCCAACGCCGAAGACGAAGGCGAGTAAGCTTAAGTCTAGAATAGACGGCGGCAATATAGAAATAGTCATCGCCCAACCGGCGCGTCGCAATCAACGGCGCGCCGTTTGTCGTTTAAGAGCTAGCGCGGTTTCGGAAAGAGGCTTGCGTTATGGACTTTTGACTTCGGGTGCTTTAGCCGCGCTCGCGCAGCAAGCGCCCCTTTTCGCGGCCCCAGTCGCGCTTCTTTTCGGTTTCCCGCTTGTCATGCAGTTTCTTGCCACGGCCGAGCGCGATCTGCAGCTTGGCGCGGCCCTTCGCGTTGAAATAGAGCTTCAGGGGCACGATGGTCATGCCCTCGCGCTCCACAGCCTGAGCGAGCTTGGCGAGCTCGCGCGATTTCAAAAGGAGCTTGCGCGGACGTTTGGGCGCATGGTTGAAGCGGTTGCCGGCGAGATATTCGGGAATATTGGCGTTGACGAGCCAGGCCTCGCCGCTGCGGTCGACATGGGCGTAGCTTTCGGCGATCGTCGCCTTGCCGGAGCGCAGCGATTTGACCTCGGTCCCCGTCAGCGCCAGCCCGGCTTCGAAAGTCTCGCCGATTTCATAGTTGTAGCGCGCCTTGCGGTTGTCGGCGACGACCTTGGAATTCGGCTCCTGCTTTGCGGCCACGAACTATCCCCGAAGCGTTCTTGCGCGAAACAAAATCGCTCCGCGGGAAAAACGCCTCTTCTATATGAATTTAAGCAGTCAACACGCCCGCGTGAACCATGGCGGCCCGGATGCGGTCCTTCGTCGGCTGCGTGCCTGGCACGAGCGGGAGCCGCACCTCCTCTTCGACCTTGCCGAGGAGCGACAGGCCATATTTCGCGCCGGTGACGCCAGCTTCGAGAAAGGTCGCGACGTGGAGCGGCGTGAGCCTGTCCTGAATCTCGAGCGCCTTGGCGAAGTCCCCGGCAAGGCAAGCGTTCTGCAGATCGGCGCAGAGTCTTGGCGCGATATTGGCGACGACCGAGATGCAGCCATGCGCGCCCGCCGCCATGCAGGCGAGCGCGGTGAGGTCGTCGCCGGAAAGCTGAATGAAATCAGGCCCCATCGCCTCGCGCTGCAGCGAGATGCGGCCGATCTGGCCGGTCGCGTCCTTGACGCCGACGATATTCTTCAATTCGGACAGGCGCTTCATCGTCTCGACGCTCATGTCGACCACCGAGCGCGGCGGAATATTATAGATGACGATGGGGATCGAGACCGCGTCGTTGATCGCCTTGAAATGCAGATAAAGCCCTTCCTGATTGGGCTTATTATAATAGGGCGTGACGATCAGCAGCCCGTCGGCGCCGGCCCGCTCCGCATGGCCGGCGAGGGCGATCGCCTCGCGCGTATTGTTGGAGCCCGCGCCGGCGATGACCGGCACGCGCCCGCGCGCCGCGCGAATCGTCTCGGTAATGACCCGTCCGTGCTCCTCATGGCTGAGCGTCGGGCTTTCGCCGGTGGTGCCGACCGGCACCAGCCCATGCGTCCCATTTTCGATTTGCCAATCGATCAGCGCCCGCAAAGCGTCAAAGTCGACTTCTCCATTTTTAAACGGCGTGACGAGGGCCGTCACGGACCCGTGAAAAATCGGCTTTCTGCTCATAGAATCAAAGCTTTCCCCACGCCTCACAGCCGCCGCAATCGCGCCGCTATGATGGAAGCGCCCTACATAGCTGCTGGGCGGCGGCGAGGAAAGCCCCATGCTTGTGCGGCGCAAGTTTCAAGGGCGCGCCATGCGATTGACCCTTCGTAAACCAAATGAGAGCAGACTTTTTACGGCTTTAGGGACACGCGCTCCAATGATCATGCCTCCACGCGTTGCCGCGCGCTTCAAGCTGACGATCGGCCTTGCGGCCTTCGCGATCGCCGTTCCCGCTTTCACCGGCCTCGACCGCCTCGGCGACGGCGAGGCGAAGCGCAAGGCGGAATCGCGCTGGGCGCGCGCCATTCCTTTCAGCCTTCACGCCTGGCGCGCTCGCGTCGGCACGGCCCAGGAAGCCCTGCGCGACTTCGTCGAACGCGCGCCGGCGGACGGCGAGGCCGCCCACCCGGTAGACAATCCGCTCTTTAGCGCCGAGGACGGCGCGCTGTCGCCGCTCGCTTCTTACGCCCCCGCGGAAAGCTGGCTCAAGGGCCAAGGCCTTCTCGCCAGCCCCGCCGAGGCGCTGCTCGGCGAGGACGCTGAAGCCTTCGCGCAAGCCGTCGCCGCCTATCGGGGCGGCGATTTCGCCTCTGGCGACGACGTCGCGGCGCGGCTGCAATCGACGCGGGCGGCCGCCGCCGCGCGCTGGGCGGCCCTGCGTCTTCATCCGCGCGAAGCCGGCTTCAAGCGTCTCGCCGCCTTTCTCGACGACCACCCCAACTGGCCGGCCGCCGACTGGCTGCGCCGGCGCGCCGAAGAGGCGCTCGTCGCCGAGCGCCATCCCGACAGGACGGTGCGGGCGTGGTTTTCCGAAACCAAGCCGCTTACCGGCTACGGCAAATATGCGCTCGCCCGCATCCTCGCCCGCGAGGGCGATTTCGAGAATGCGGCGGCGCTCGCCCGCGAGGCTTGGCGGGAAGAGGAGCTCGGACCGGCGTTCGACCAGACCTTCTATAAGGAGCTCGGCGAGCTTCTGACGCCCGCCGATCACAAATATCGCGCCGACCGGCTGCTCTATTTCGGCAAGAATACGCTCGCTTTGCGCGCAGCGGCCTGGGCCGGCAAGGATGTGACGGCGCTCGCCCGCGCCCGTATCCTCGGCGGCGACAAGCTGATCGGCGCCCTGCCCGCTTCCTTGCAAAACGACCCCGGCCTGCTCTACGGACGCATTCGCAAGCTGCGCGACGCCAAGAAATTCGTCGAGGCCGGCGCGCTGTTGCGCAGGACGCCGAGCGATCCCCGGCAGGTCGTCGCCGGCGACCTCTGGTGGGAGGAGCGGCGCATCGTCGCCCGCAAGCTGCTCGACCAGGGCGACGCCCAGACCGCATATATTCTTTGCGCCGAGCACGCCGCCGTAAAAACCAGCAATAAGGTCGACGCCGAGTTCAACGCCGGCTGGATCGCCCTGCGCTTCCTCTCCGACCCCGCGAAGGCGGAGCGCCATTTCCAGCGCATCGCCGATATCGCGGAGACGCCGCTGCAAAAGTCGCGCGCGCATTATTGGCTGGGGCGCGCGGTCGAGGCCGCGCGCACGAGCGACGACGACGTCAGGGCGCGCAATTTCTATCTGCAGGCGGCGACACATTCGACGACCTTCTACGGCCAGCTCGCCAATGCGCGGCTCGGCGCCGAGGATCGCCCGCTGCGTCCGGCGCCCGCGCCCGCCCAGGGAGAGAACCGGGACGAAGCCATCCGCATCGCGGAGCTTCTCTTCGCCGTCGGAGAAAAGGACATCGCCGCGCCGCTCGCGCTCGACGGCGCGAAATATCTGCAAGACCCGACGCAGGTCGCCGCGCTCGGCGCGGTCATTGCGCGCCAGGGCGACGCCAAGCTCTCCCTCGTCTATGGCAAGGCCGCATCCTATCGCGGGATCGCGCTCGACGATCTCGCCTTTCCGACGTATGGCGTGCCGCAATTCGACGTCCTGCCGGGCTCGGCGCCGCGCTCCATCGTCTTCGCCATCGCGCGGCAGGAGAGCGCCTTCGACGCGAAAGCGGTTTCTTCCGCCGGCGCCATGGGGCTGATGCAGATGATCGCCTCGACGGCCCGCCACACCGCCTATATGCGCGGAGTGAGCTTCGATCTTTCGCGCATGCTGAGCGATCCGCCGTTCAACGCCCAGCTGGGCGCGGCGCATCTCGGCATTCTGCTCGGCGAATATAGAGGCGCTTATCTCCTCACCTTCGCCGCTTACAACGCCGGCGGCGGCCGCGTGAAGCAGTGGATCGACGCCTATGGCGATCCGCGCAAGGCCAATGTCGATCCGATCGACTGGGTCGAACGCATTCCCATCACCGAGACGCGCAACTACGTGCAGCGGGTGATGGAGAATTTCGTCGTCTATCGCGCGAAATTCGCCGACACGCAGACGCGCGCGCCGCAGATGGATCTCGCTCGCGCCGGCGACAGCCTGTGATGTGACGCGCTCACGGTTTCCGGGTCAGCACGGGTAGGTGCGATGATAGCCAAGCAGCGCGCCGAGCGGCTCGCTGTGGCGCGCCTCCGTCAGACCGCCGTAAAAATAATGGTTGGAGCCGGAATAGGGATAAAAGAAATCGCAGCCCGAGGTCAGGGTCGGCTGCGCCGAAACGGTCATGAGATCCACTGTCGCGACGAAAAAGCGGCGGCCGTCATCCATGGCGATGCGTGTCCAGCGCGGATCGTCGCGCAAAATCCTGATCCATTCGCCCACCGCGGCCGCGCCGATCGGCTCGTAATGACGCTCCGGTCCCGCATGCAGCGTGACGGGATAGGCGAGCTGAAGCTTCATCGCCGAGGCGGCGCCCGACATCGCCGCAGCGAACATCAAGATCAAAATAAAGAGACGCATATCCCGCTTCCCCTATGAGCCCCTGCGCCCATGCGCGTGCGTTGGCGCACGACGACGCTTTGCCTGACAATCTATCTTGCGGCCATGTCCGCTCCAACGCCAATCTTGATCGCCCCGCGCCGAGGGAGAGCGCTTCGCCTATCGCGCCCGCCTGACCGCGCGACGCGCGGAGTCGCCGGCGAGGCCGCAAACCGCCCATTTCGGCGAATCGGGCGGAAGATAGCTTGCGCGCCCCCAATTGACCCGGTTGGTCCAGGGCGTGCGCCGAAAGCCCGCAAAATAGGGGTCGCCCACGTAATTGCCGCCAAAGCCGATCCCGCGCCCCCGCAAACCGAAGCGCGCGCCGCCAGGAAAATAAGGGCTCGTCAGGGGATCTATCTCCCGCCTCAGCGTCTGGCTCTCCGCCTCCTGCTCCCACACGCCCGGAGGCGGATCGGGCCGCGCGCCGGAATTGCTGATAAGATGGCGCGTCGCCACATAGCCCGACTCGCCGTCATAGGAAATGAAGCTCCATTTCTTGCCGAGGCGCACAAGTTCGACCGGCGCGGGCGCGGGAATCGTTCCGACGAGATAGGCGTTGTAGGTCGTGCTGTCGAAGAGAAAAGCGTCCTGATAGACGCAGGCCGGACGCGCCATAGCCGCCGGCGCCGCCGCGAGGACGAGACACAATGTCAGCGCCCCGGTCGTCGGATGAATGGGATGTTTCATATGTCTCATATCAGACCTCCCCCGACCGGAATTAGGCGCTTGCGCCGCCTTTTCCATATCAATTTTATCGGATTTTCATGCGGCTGCGGAGAGGAACTAGGAAAGGTTCCGGGAAAATCCGCCCGCGCCGTCGTGGCGGCGCAACAAATGACGCTATCCTTTTCCCCAATGCGGCGCGGCGTTACGGACCCGCCGCGCGTTCCGGAGGTCGCATGAAGTCCCGGCCCCTCGCCTTACTCGCGGCGGCTTGCGCCTTGGCGTTCGCGCCGCCGCCCGCCCTTCGCGCCGCGGCGGAATCGGCGAAGAGCGCAGCGGCCGCGAAACCCGGGCAAGGCCAGTTCTCGCCCCCATCGCTTCCGGCGGACCGCGATGGCGCGAGTCTCATCGCCATTCCGGCGCCCGGCCGCTATTCGATCCGGGCGCAAAGCCCCTCGGGCGCGCGCATCGAACTCGTGGACATGATCGCCGGCCCGCTCGATTCGAGCGGCGCGCCGGGCCTGCGCGACGGCCGCATCGACGCGCTGCTCGATAAGGGCGTCTATAAGCTGCGCGTCTCTGGCGCCAAGGGCGCAAGCGGCAAGACGACGCTTTCCGCGCAGGCTTTCGTCGAAGCCGACCCGACACGGCCGACGCTCGCGCCGGGGCGCATTGAAAGCGGCGAACTCGGCGATCTTCAACAGCGCTCCTATGCCTTCGAGGTCGGCGCCGAAGGCCGCGTCAGTCTTGAGGCGATCGGCCGCGCGCTCAGCGATCTGCGCGTCTGGCGCAATGACGGCGAGCTCGTCGAGCTTTCCTTCGAGCAGGAGACCGTCGAAACCAAGCCCGGCCGCGCCATGAGCAGGCTGCGCCTCGAAGGCGCGCTGGAGCCGGGGCGCTATATCGTCACCGCCTATGGCGGCGAGAAGCTCGTCTGGGCGCAGGGGGGAAACGCGCAGCCCTTCATGTTGCGGCTCAACGAACCGGAGACGCTCGCGGCGGGCGTCGCGGAAGGCGTGATCGGCCCCTTCGGCGCTGCGCGCTACGACGCGCCGGCGAGCTATGACGCCTTCCGTCTCGACCTCGCGCAGCAGACGCCGGCGCGGCTTGAGGCGCGGCGCGGCGATCAGCGCGCCGTCGAGACGATCTCCAAGGCGAGCCGCGCGCCCGTGGCGACGCTGCGGCTTTCCTCGGACGGCAAGACCGACGCCCGCGTCGAAATCTCCGGCTATGAGGGAGAGAAGTTCACGCTGCGCGGCCTTCGCCAGTCGAACCGCGAGACCTTCGAAGGATCGGGACCCTATCTCGTCGGCGTCGATCTCGCCGGCGATGGCGGCGACGACGCGCCGGCGACGGCGCTTTTCGCGCGCATCGAAAAGGACGGCGCGACGCGCGTCATCGCCTCCGACGCGCCGCGCATCGGCGCCGGAAAAGCCTGGCGCGGCAAGTTCAATCTCTTCGGCCCCGTCTCGATCTTGTTCGAGGCGACGCGCGACGGCCCCGTCGCGATCGACGCCAAGGGGGTGAAGGTCGAGGCCACGATCGAACCGGCGCTCGGCGCGCTCGCGCCGCGCGCGGACGGGAAGAATCCCGGGCGCTATGATCTGCAGGCGGGCTATTATTTTCTCAATCTGGAGCCCAAGGGCGACGCCGGCGGCGTCATCGACGTGACGCTCGGGCCGCCCGGCCTCGCCGCGCCCGCGCCAACCCCCGCGCCGTCGCGCAGCACCATCTCCTTTGGCGCGCAGACACTTCAAAGCGACAGCTCCTATCTTATACTCGCCAATGTCGCGCCGAGCCTGCTCACTGGCCCGCGCGTCGTCGCGCTCCCCGCCGAACTGGGCAAGGCGCCGCTGGCGCTGTGGCAGGAGGCGGGCAAGGAGATCGCCTTGCCGGCGCGTCTTCCCAAGACAGGCAAAGTGATTGCGCGCGACTCCAAGGGCGCCGACATCAAGCTCACGCTCGCCGACGAACGCGAGGAGAACGAACAGCGTCTCGTCACGATCAAGGTCGCGCCCTCTGACAAGCCGCGCGCGCTCGGCCTCATCTTCCTTCCGGGCGCCGAGCCGAAAAAGCCGGATGAGCCAGGCAAGCCGACGCAAAGTCCGCTTGCCGCTTCCGCCGCGCGTCCGGCCTTTTTCGATCTCGCGCGCGACGAAACCAAGAGGCTACGCTTCGACGTGGCGGAGGGCGGCCTCTATCGCATCGAGACATTGGGGCGGTTGAAGACGGCGCTGCGCATCGGCGCCAATGTCTCGCCGCGTCTTGGCGAAGGCGAAGCGAACGGGCCCGGCGACAATGCGCTGGTGACGGGTTTTCTGCGCGCGGGCGCCTATCGCGCGGCCGTCACCGCGAAGGAGTCCGCCGGCCATCTCGGCCTCGCGATTTCGCCGGCGTCGCTCGCGCCCACAGTGAAGCTCGCCGACTCCGGAATCGCGCGCGCGACGCTCGCGCCCGGCAAGGGCGCCATCGTTCCGATCGAGATTACGCGCGAGGGTGACTATCGCCTCGACCTTCTCGGCCTCAAGCAGCAATGGCGCGCGCGGTTAGAAGACGCTGACGGCTGGCCGCTCGCGGCGCCCGGCGAATTGCGGCGCATGACGCGGCGATTCGAGAAAGGCCAATATAGGCTCGTCGTTCTGCCGAGGGATGTCGACGCGCGCATGGTCGCGCGGCTGACGCCGATCGTCCCAGAGCCGAGGCTCGAAGGCCATGGGCCGCATACGCTGCCCTTCGGCAAGACGCAAAAGCTGCAATGGCGCGAGCCACAGGCGCGCGACGCGCCGCGCGCGCCAGACGTCTGGCGCTTTTCGCTTTACGGCGACGCCGAGATCGACCTCTCGATCGGCGACGGTATGGTCGGCGAGATTTTCAAAGGCGAGAATGAAAGCGTCGGCAAGGTCGCGCCCGACAGGCCGTTCAAATCGAAGCTTGCGGCCGGCGACTATCGTCTCGAAGCGCGAAGCCTCGCCCATGACGACCGTCTCGACTATGAGGTGACGCTCGATTCGACAGAGCTGCAACCCGACGCCTCGCGCAATGTCGATCTCCCCGCGCGCGTCGATTTCTCGCTCGCGAAAGATGGCGTCGTCGATCTTGCAAGCTTCGGCGATCAGGAGACGATCGGCGTATTGAAGGACGCCAAGGGCGATGTGATCGAACGTCTGCAGCCGCGCGCCGACGATTGGAACGTCGCGCTCTCGCGCCGCCTGCCCGCCGGAAATTATCGCCTCGAACTCGAGGAGCTTGGCGCCGATCCGAACGCCAATCGGCAGGAGGAAGAGGCGAGCCGGGAGGAGAGCGCCAATTCGGAAGAGGAAGGCGCAAGCGACGCGCCAGAAGAAGCCTCGAACGAAGAAGAGGGCGCGGAAGAGGAAGCGCCCGAAACCGGCGTCGAGCTACGCCTGTCTCTGCTCGCCGAAAAGGACGATGGCGCGCTCGCCTTCGGAGGCGAGACGCGGCTGACGGGCGCGGGCGCGCATCTTCTTGCGCTGCCGCCTGCCCCGGCGGGAAGCCTCGCCCTCGTCGCGGCGCGCGCAGACGCCGACGCGGCGCTCTCGATCGAAAAGCGCGAATCCGACGGAACATGGCGCGCCATCGGCGTCGAGCGCGGCCGCGCGCCCCTCGCCGCCTGGCCGGCCGCGGCCGAAGAATATCGCGTCGTCGCCTGGCCGATCGGCGCAGGCGACGCGCCTATGACGCTCATCGCGCGCGCGGTCGAGCGACGCGCCCGCAGGCTCGGCGAGATCGCCCTCGACCCCGTCGACGGCGTCGCGGGAGTCTGCGCCGCCAAAGTCGCGACGCCGGACGCCGCGCTCGTAACGCTTGCATCGCAAGAGGAGATCGCCGCCGGCTCGACGCCGGGACATCTGCTGCGCGCGGCGCGCTCAGGCCCGCTCGCGCCGCAAGCCCAGGATATGTGGCTCGTCGCGCGCGGCGACTGCAGGGCGGGCGTCGGCGTCGCCTCCTTCGACTGGAAGGGCGAAGAGATTTCGCTCGACATCGGCGAAGGCGAACGCGCGCATCTTGCGCCGCTCGCGCCGGCGGCCGGCAAGACAAGGGCTTGGCTCGCGCGTTCGGCTTTCGCGCAGCCCGCGCTCGACGGCGGAAGCGGGATGGGCGTTTCGCCCGGCGCGGCGCTGGCGCTTGCGGGCGAAAAGCCGCTCGCGCTGTGGAACGCGGAAGGAAGCGCGCCGATGCGCGTCGCGGTGAGCGCGATCGATCTCGAAACGCGCCCGGCGATGAAAGGCGGCGCCCTGTTTAGCGGCGTCATTCCGCCGATGAGCGCGCAGCCCGTCGATATGGACGAAGCGGCCGGCCCGCTCGCGCTCGATCTCGCCGGCGGCCTCGCCGCCTTCGCGGGACCCCGCGCGGCCTTTGGCGACGGCGCCGCGACCTCGCGCGTCTTGCATGGCGCGGCGTCGCGCGCGCTGCTCGTCAATCTTACGCAGACGCCGCTTCCCGCGCGCATCGCCCGCGAAGCCGGCGAGAGCAAAAAGCTCGACGGAAGCCACGCCTTCACCCGCTTCTTCCCCGCCGCCGGACAAATCTCGATCCCGCTTGAGGCCCAGAACAATGATCGGCTGATCGTCAGCGGCGCGCGGGCGACGGTCGTCTCCAACAGCGGCCGAGTCGCGCGCGGCAAAGACATCGCGCTCGACAGCGCGGGCGAAGCCGTCATCGAGCATGGGCCCGGCCTCGTCGCCTTCTGGATCGAACGCGCGGGCGCGACGCCCTGGCCGGCGCCCGCCGCGCGCGCGCTCGATTTGCCGCAGCGCGTGACGCTCGATGGCGCGGCCGCGCGGTTCGCGCTCAAAAGCGACAGGCCCGCGCTTCTCAAAGCGACGAGCGCCGCGCCGGCGATCGTCAGCTTCACGCAAAACGGCAGGCGCGAGACACGCGCTTTCGCCAATGGCGTCGATCTCAGCCGCTACATGGCGCCGGGCGACGCGACGCTCGATATTTACGCGCCTTATGACGGCCAGCTCTCCGGCGTTCTCGACGTCTCGGCGCAGCCGGCGATCGAGGCGCATGAAGGCGTCAACGAGGCGGTCGCGATTTCGCCCGGCGCGAGCGCGCTCTTTACCTTTGAGGTGAAGGAAGCGCGCGACATCGGCATTGGCGTGCGCGCCGAGCCCGATCGCGTAAGCGCGCTGCTCCTCGACGCGGAAGGCAAGACGCTTGGCGAAGGGGTCGCGCAGACGATGAAACTCCAGCCCGGCCGCTACTTCATCGAAGCGCGCACGCCGGCGGATTCGACCGCGACCACGATCCGCGCCGCGATCGTCGGGCTGTCGCCGCCCGCCGCGGCGCCGCCGGCGGACGTCGTCGCGGAACTGCTCGACAAGGCCGGTTTGAAGAAAAGCAAGACGAGATGATTTTGAAAGGCGCGGCCATGAAAAAAGTTCTGCTCCTCGCTCTTTGCGCATTCGTTAGCGTCGCGCAGCCGCTTCGCGCGGAGACGCCGCCCGTCTTCGATCAGGCGCAACGCGCCGACGGCGCGCGCGTCGCGCCCGACAGATTTTTGCGCGCCTATGATCCGGTGACGATTTTCTTCGCCTCGGACGCGGGCCCCAAGAATGGCGGGCCGGAGGATTCGCCGCAGAAATATGCGACACTGACGCCGCAGCCCGCCGGCGAATGGCGCTGGCTTGGCCCGCGCGCTCTGCAGTTTCGCCCCGCCGAAGCCTGGAAGCCGCTGTCGCGCGTGAATGTGAAGCTCGGCGGCGCGGAGACGCGGCTTATCGCGCTTCTGCCGACGCCGCGCTCGACGCGCCCCGCGGATGGCGCCGAGCCGGAGCTCGAACTGACGCAAATCGCGCTCGTCTTTTCCGAACCTGTCGATGTCGCGGCGCTCACGCGGCTCATGACGATCGAATTGCGTCCTTCGCCCGGCGTCTCTCCGCAGGGCGGGCAGATTCTCAGCCCCTCGGCCTATGAGATACGCGCGCTGGAGCGCGGCGAACGCGCCGACGAGCAGACTTACGTCATCCGCTTCCGCGAAAAGATCGGAGACGGCCGCGTCGCGATCCTGCGGCTGCGTCTTTCCGATGAGCCTGGCCTCGACGACGAGACCTACGAATTGCGGCTGCGCACCGCGCCGCCCTTCGCCGCGACGGAAGCGAGCTGCGGACGCGGCTGGAACGACGATCCCCTCGACGGCGCGCTGCGTTGCGCCTCCTATCTCATGGAGCCGGCGGCTGAGAGCGGCGAAGAGGAAGGCGGCGACGCCGCTTCGACCTATTCGCCGACGGCCAAAAGGCGGCTCTCGCTCTCCTTCAACGCGGCGCCGGAGACGCTCGATATTTTGCGCGCGCGCGAAGCGCTGCGGATTACGCCGCCGGTCGACGATCTCAGCGTCGAAGCCGAGGGCAAGCGCCTGCGCATCGCCGCGAAATTCCTGTCGGACCGCGTCTATGAGCTCTCTATCGCCGCCGGCGCGCTGAAGGATGCGCAGGGACGCCCGCTCGCGAGCGCTTTCACGCAGCGTTTCGCCTTCACGCGCGACGCGCCGGCGCTGCAATGGGACGCGGGCTACGGCGTCGCCGAGCGCTTCGGTCCGCAGCTTCTGCCGGCGCGCGGACGCGGCTATGACCGCGCCGACATTCGCGTTCATGCGATCGACCCGCTGTCGCGCGATTTCTTCCCCTTCCCGGCGCATGGAGTCGAGACGAATGACTCCGATGCGCCGCCGCTCTCAGGCAATGAGCCGAAACATTGGGACGAAAGCGCCAATATCGAAGCGGAAGCCATCAAGGAACGCATCAAATTTCTCGGCTCGCCCGCCGTGTCGCGGCTTGTCGATCTGCCGATCCGCCGTGACGGCGCCGACGCCAAATTCGGAATCGATCTGAAAGAAGATTTCGCCCGCATCGGAGGCCGCGGCCAGCCCGGAACCTATCTCGTCGGCCTGCGCGCGGTCGATGGGGACAAGCGGCGCTGGCTGCGCGTGCAAGTCACCGATCTCACGCTCTCGGCGATCGAAGAGCCGACGCGCGTGCGCTTCGCGGTCACCTCGCTTTCGACGGCGCAGCCGGTGAGCGGCGCGCAGATTCGCGTCGAGGGCGTCAAGGACGAAAAATTCGTCACGCTCGTCAGCGGCGTGACGGATTCGTCGGGCTTCTTCTCCTGGACGCCGGACAAGCGCGGGGGCGGCGAAGCGCGCCGCATCGTCGCGAGCAAGGGCCTCGATACGCTCGTCATCGACCCCGACAGCGCGCCTTCGGAATATTCGCGAGAAATATGGTCGAAGCCAGAATCCGAATGGCTCGCTTGGACAAGCGAAGCCGATCAGCCACGCGCGGAAAAGCCGCGCACGCTCTGCCATCTTTTCTCCGAGCGCCCGATCTATCGGCCGGAAGAGAGCGCGCATATCAAGGGCTTCGTGCGCAGCTATCGCGGCGGCGCGTTGAGTCTAACAAAGACGGGCGGCACGCTCGTCGTCTCGGGCCCCGGCAATCAGGAATGGCGCATTCCCACGAAGCTCGACGCGAGCGGCGGCTTCTATCATAAATTCGACGCGCAGACGCAGGCGACTGGCGATTATTTCGTGAAATTCGAGCCGGACGCGCCGAAAAAATCCAAGAAGCCCGACGCGCCGAAGGACGAGGCCGAAGAGGCCGGGGAAGAAGGCGAAGGCGCCGAGGCGGCGCAGGACGTTTCCTGCGGGCAGTTCTCCTTCAAGAAGGAGGCTTACCGCCTGCCGACGTTCGAGGTCGTGCTCAATGCGCCGCAGACCGTCGCGCTCGACGGAACTTTCGACGTCGATCTTCTCGCGCGTTATTTCGCCGGCGGGCTCGCGGCGGAGCGCCCGGTCAAATGGCGCGCGGCGCAATTTCCGCATGTGTTCCAGCCGCCGGGGCGCGAAGGCTTTCTCTTCTCGACCGACGCGCGTTTTTCCGGCGACGGCAAGTTCAAATCCACCGCCGTGCTGGAGCGCGACCAGCGCACCGACGCCGGCGGCGCCGCGCGCATGACCTTCGACACGACGATCGAGCCGACGGCGCAGCCGCGCCGCTACTCCATCGAAGCGACGGTGACGGGCGACGACGGCATAGAGGTGCGCAATGTGCAGAATGTCATCGCGCTGCCGCCTTTCGTGCTCGGCGTAAAGACGCCGCGCTACGTCGAGCGTCCCGGCGCGGTGACGCCGGAGCTCATCGCCATCGACGGCAAGGGCGAGACCGTGGTCGGGCTTGAGATGACGCTGCGGCTCATCCGGCGGAACTGGATTTCGACGCTGCAGGCGAGCGATTTCGCGCAAGGCGCGGCGAAATATGTGACGCAGGCGCATGACGAGACGCTCATCGAGCGCAAGGTGGCGAGCGCCAAGGAGGCGCAGAAGATCGAATTGGAGACCCGCGAAGCCGGCGTCTATATCGTGCAATTGGAAGCTTATGACAGGCTGAAGCGCCGTCAGCAGGTGAGCGTCGATTTCTTCGTCGGCGGCGACACGCCCGTCACCTTCGCGCGCCCGCCCGCCGAATCCGCGACGATCACGACCGACAAGGACAAATACGCGCCCGGCGAAACGGCGACGCTCATCATCCAGTCGCCGTTTCAGAACGCGCGCGCGCTCGCCATCGTCGAACAGCCGAACGGCGTCTACGACTATAATTTCGTCGACATCGCCAATGGCTTCGGGCGCTATGCGCTGCCCGTCAGAAAGGAGCAGACGCCCAAGCTCGCCGTGCATTTCCTCATCATGCGCGGGCGTCTGAAAGACGCGCCGCCGCAGCCCACCGCGACATTCGATCAGGGCAAGCCCGTCACCATCGCCGCGACGAAATGGATCGAGGTCACGCCGGTCAAGAATATCGTCAATGTGAAGATCGAACATCCCGCCAAAGCGCGCCCCGCTCAGGAGATCGAAGTGGCTCTGCGGCTTTCCGACGACACGGGACGCCCGCTCTCGGGCGAAGCGACCTTCTGGATGGTCGATCAGGCGGTGCTGTCGCTGGCGAAAGAGCGTCCGCTCGATCCGCTTCCCGATTTCATCGTCGAGCGCCCGACGCAAATGGCGGCGCGCGACACGCGTAACATGGCTTTCGGCGTCATCCCGCTCGAAGAGATCGCCGGCGGCGACGGCGATGAGCTGCAGGAATGGGGCGCTGAAAATAATATTTCCGTGCGCAAGAATTTCACGCCCGTGCCGATCTATCTGCCGAGCGTGAAGATCGGCGCCGACGGGGTCGCGAAGATCAAGGTGCGGCTCCCGGACACGCTGACCGTCTTCAAGCTTCGCGCCAAGGCGGTGAGCGGACCGGATCGCTTCGGCGCGGCGGGCGGTGAAATGCTGATCCGCCAGGAGCTCGTCGCGCAGCCGGCCCTGCCGCGCTTCATCAGGCCGGGCGACGCTTTCGACATCGGCCTCGTCGCCCGCGTCGTCGAGGGCCCGGGCGGCGCCGGCAAGGCGTCGATCGCCGCGCCGGCGCTGACGCTCTCGGGCGACGCGACCCGCAAGATTGAGTGGACGCAAAACAGGCCTGTGCGCGTCGATCTGCGCGCGCAGGCGCCCGCCGAACTCGCGGGTGACGCGACGCTCTCCTTCCGCATCGACCGCGACGCCGACCGCGCGAAAGACGCCGTCGAGGTCGCGCTGCCGGTGAAGGAAGATCGCGAAGCGACGCGGCGTTTCGAACTCATCGAGATCGCGCCGGGCGAGACAAAGACGCTCGCCGCATCGGGCGAAAAGGCGCGGCCAGGGAGTTTTTCGCGCGAGACGATCATCGCCGCCGATCCCTCGCTCGTGAAGCTCGTCGCCGGCCTCAACGCCCTTGTCGAATATCCCTACGGCTGCACGGAGCAGCGGCTGTCGCTCGCGCGCGGCGGGCTGGCGCTAAAGGGCTTCGCGCCGATTCTCGCGGCCGCGGGACTCGAGGACCGCGTCTCCGCCAATGTGAAGTCGACGGCGCAGATCATCGATCAGTCCATCGACTCCGACGGGCTCGTCGCCTTCTGGCCGCGCTCGCGCGGCACGGTCTCGCTCACCGCCTGGGCCTATGATTTCCTGGCGCGGGCCGAGCGGGCGGGCGAGCCGATCGACAAGAGCCTCGCGGATCGTCTCGCCAATATTCTTAAATTGTCGCTGCGCTCCGACTATCCGCGCCTTTTATCCGGCGAGGAGATGCGCGAACGCGTCGAGGCGCTTGCGGCGCTCGCCGAAGGCGGAAAGCTCGATGAATCTTACGTCGCCGAATTCGCGCGCCAGGCGGATTTCCTGCCGAACGCAAGCGTCGCGCAAATGGCCTCGGCCGCCGTGCGCCTCCCCAATGTCGATCAGCGCGCTCTTGCTTCGCTCATCGACGCCATGTGGAGCCGCGTGAAATTCGCCAGCCGCAACGGCGTTCAGGTCTATGCCGGACAGGCTGCGGAAAGCGCGTCGCCGATCATCCTGCCGTCGGAAACGCGCAGCCTCGCCGAGATGGTGCGCGCGGCGGCGCTCGCGGCCTCCGGCGATCCGCGCGCCAATGTTCTGCGCGCGGCGCTGTTGCGGCTTGGCGAAGGCGACGGCTGGGGAACGACCAACGCCGACGCGGCGGCGATCGAGGCGCTCGCCGAAGGCTGGCGCCGGCCCGTCGCGCCGATCGCCATAACGCTCAACGATGGCGAGAAACATGCGCTGACGATTGACGCCAATAATCCTGTCGCGCGCCATGTGACGCAAAGCGATGGCGCGCTGACGATCGCCAACGCTTCCAATGCGCCGCTCGTCGCGATGGTCGAGACGCGCTACATGCCCGCCGAGCCGGGCGCCAAGGCGCAGCCGTCGAGCGACGGCTTCGCGATCACGCGGCAGAGCTGGCGCGTCGAGAGCGGGAAGGCGCCGGAGAAGATCGAGTTGAGCGACGGCGCCTTGCGGGTGAAGCAGGGCGACGTGATCGAAGAGACGGCGGAGATCGTCAATCCGGAGGATCGCACGCATATCGCGATCTCGATCCCGCTCGCCGCCGGCTTCGAGCCCCTCAATCCCAATATCGCCACGGCGCCCGCCGAAGCGCAGCCTTCGAGCGCGCCGACGCTTCAGCCCACATGGGTCTCCTATGGCGACGACCGCGTATTCTACGCCTATGACTCGCTGCCGAAGGGGACCTATCGCTTCGCTTTTCGCCTACGCGCGCAAACGGCGGGCGCCTATACGCAGCCGCCGGCGCTTGTCGAGGCGATGTATAAGAAGGGCCTGCGCGCGACGAGCGCGGGCACGCGCGTGGAGATCGGGAAGTGAATAATGCCCTGATCTAGAGAATTGTGCGCAAACCCTCTCCCTTTGGGAGAGGGTGGCCCGGCGAAGCCGGGTCGGGTGAGGGGAAAAAATCTTTGTAGGTTCGACGCAATCGCATGCCAACAGATGTCGCAACCCCTCATCCGGCTGCTTCGCAGGCGCCCTCTCCCTATGGGAGAGGGTTTGCGCGCGGAATCTCTCTTGCCTTTGCGGCTACGTTCATCGCCACGATCGCCTGGCTCTCGCATGAGGCGCTGGCGCGCGCCGATCTCGTCGCGCCCCGCGCCAGCGCCATCGTCTATGATCGCAACGGCGCATTCCTCACGCAGATCGGCGAGAAGACCCACGATCCCGCGACGGGAAAGCCGCGCGTCGACTATGGCTATTGGCCGATCAAATCGATTCCGGCGCGCGTCGCGCGCGCGACGCTCGCGCTGGAGGATCGCCGCTTCTACGATCATCCCGGCGTCGACGCCCGCGCGCTGCTCAGAGCCGCCTGGCGCAATCTGACGACGCGCGGCAGGCGCGAAGGCGCCTCGACAATCGCCATGCAGGTCGCGCGCATGCAGGGCGAACGGCCCCGCTCCCTCGTTGATAAACTAATGCAGGCCGCGACGGCGCTCGCCATTGTCGCGCGCAACGGCCATGAGGCGACGCTCGCGCATTATCTGCGCCTCGCGCCCTATGGCCTCAACGGACATGGCGTCGCCCATGCGGCGCGCTTTTATTTCGACAAACCGGTGGACGATCTTTCCTGGGCGCAGGCGGCGCTGCTCGCCGCCATTCCGCAATCGCCGGGGCGCATGAACGTCACGCGCGAGAGCGGCCTGTCGCTCGCCGTCGCGCGCGCGCGTTACGCGCTGGCGCGTCTCGAAGAAGAAGGCGCGCTCGACGCGGCGCAAGCGGCGCTGGCGCGCCGCGAACTGGGTCGCTTACGGCCGCTCGACGCCAAGCGCCGTCCCGAGACGCTGCATCTCGCGCTGCGCTACGAAAAGCTCGCGCGCGAGGGCCGCGCGCGTCCGCTCTCCGACGACGATCCGCGCATAAACGCCGCGATCGACTTGAATGTCGAGCGTGACATCGCGCATCTCGCGCGCCGCTATCTTTCGGCCTTTCGCGCGCGCGGCGCGCGGCAGGTCGCCGTCATGGTCGTCGAACGGGGAACGAACGCCGTGATTGCCGATGTCGGCTCGTCCGATTATCGCGATCCGCAGGCCGGCGCTTTCGACTTCACGCGCGTGCGCCGTTCGCCCGGCTCCACGTTGAAACCCTTCATCTATGCGCTCGCTTTCGAGCGCGGCCTTCTCAAGGCGACGGATCTCTTAAACGACATTCCCGAAGGGGCGTCGGGCGTCGGCAACGCCGACGGGCTTTTCCTCGGGCCCTTAACGCCGCGCCAGGCGCTCGCCAATTCGCGCAATGTGCCGGCGACGAATCTCCTGCGCCGGGTCGGGCTTGAGGCGAATTTCCATTTCCTGCGCGAACTCGGGTTGCATGATCTCGAAACGCCGGCGGAGAGCTTTGGGGTCTCGATGGCGATCGGCGCGCTGCCGACGCGGCTTGAAGATCTGATGCGCGCTTACGCCATGCTTGCGGACGACGGCGTCATGCGCGATCTCGCTTTCACGCGCAATGACGCCAAGGGCGCGCCGCGCCGCATGCTCTCGGTCGATAGCGCGCGGCTCGTTACGTCGATGCTTGCCGATCCGCAGGCGCGACTCCCTTCTTTTGCGCGTTACGGACCGCTCGAATATCCCTTCGCCGTCGCGGCGAAGACGGGCACAAGCCAGGGCTATAGAGACGCCTGGACGCTCGCCTTTTCGCATAAATATATCGTCGGCGTGTGGCTCGGACGCGGCGACGCCGGCGCGACGCGCGCCCTGACCGGCGTCGCCTCCGCCGCGCGGCTCGCGCATGCCGCGCTCGTCAAGCTTCATGACGCCAAGCCAGGCGAGATCGCGCCGGAAAATTTCGCGCCGCCGCCCGGGCGCGTCGCCATCGACCTTTGCCGCAGCGACGCGGGCGCCGATTGCGCGCAAACGCTGCGCGAATGGGTGAAGCCCGAAGAGGCAGCGCAAGCCGCAAGCGAAGCGCCCCCTGCGCCGACAGCCCTCGAGACGCAATTAGCCTCAGCGCCGCTCGTCATCGCGACGCCCGAACATAATACGCATATCTGGCGCAATCCGGAACAGCCGGCGAAATTCAACACGCTCGCGTTGAAGCTCGCGCCGATCGGAAACGATACGCAAATCCTTTGGACGATCGACGGCGCGCCCTTCGCAACGGCGCAGGCAGACGAGACCGTGTTCTGGCCGATGACGCCCGGCGCGCATCGCATTCAGGCGCGGCTCGCGCTGGCGCCGGGCGCGTCGCGGCCGGTGAAGATCGTGGTGGAATAGGCCGCATTTCGTGAGGGTCGACGCGACTGCGATTCCTGCTATGATCGAAACATGAAAACGCCTGCGTCAAAGCCCGAGCCGGGTTTTTCTTCCATGGCCGCCATGGCAGAAAACTCGATTCTTGGCGATGAGGAACGCGAAGAGCTGATCGCCTCCCTGAAGGAAGCGGAAGCCGATGTCGCGGCGGGCCGCGTCACGTCGTTCGACAAGAAAAGTTTCAAGGCGCGGTTCATGGCGATCTGATCGCGTATGAACTATCGCGTCGTGATCGCCGCCCGCGCGCAACGGAACATCGACGCTTACAGGATCGACGAAGAGTCCCGCATGGTTCGTGTCCTGCGCATGTGGAACGCCGCCAGAAATCCGCAAGATTTTCGCGCCTGAGCGAGAAGCCTGATCTTACCCCTGCCCGCTGATGCGCTCGATCTCGGCGCCGCAGCCGCGCAGTTTCTTCTCCAGCCGCTCGAAGCCGCGGTCGAGATGGTAAACGCGGTTGATCGTCGTTTCGCCGCGCGCGGCGAGCGCGGCGATGACGAGCGACACCGAGGCGCGCAAATCGGTCGCCATCACCGGCGCGCCTTCGAGATGGTCGGCGCCCGTCACGATCGCCGTATCGCCTTCGAGCTTGATATGCGCGCCGAGCCGCGCAAGCTCCTGCACATGCATGAAACGGTTCTCGAAAATCGTCTCGGTGATGCGCGAAACGCCCTTGGCGCGCGTCATCAGCGCCATGAATTGCGCCTGCAAATCCGTCGGGAAATGCGGGAAGGGCGCGGTCTCGACATCGACAGGCGACAGTCCCGCGCCATTGCGAGTCACCCGCAGGCCCTCATTCGTCTCGCTCACGCTCGCGCCCGCGCGCGCAAGCGAATCGAGCGCCGCCTGCAAGAGATCGGCGCGCGCGCCGGCGAGCAGAACGTCGCCGCCCGTCATGGCCACCGCCATGGCGTAAGTGCCGGCCTCGATACGGTCGGGCATCACCGCATGGCGCGCGCCATGAAGCGAGCCGACGCCTTCGATCTCGATCGTCGACTGACCCGCGCCGGTGATGCGCGCGCCCATCTTCACAAGGCAATCGGCGAGATCGACGATTTCCGGCTCCCGCGCGGCGTTGCGCAGAACGGTCGCGCCGCGCGCGAGCGCCGCGCCCATCAGGGCGGTATGCGTGCCGCCGACGGTGACTTTGGGAAATTCGATCTCGGCGCCGATAAGCCCATCTTTCGCGGAGGCGACGACATAGCCATTCTCAATCTCGATCTTGGCGCCGAGTCTTTCGAGCGCCATGAGCAACAGATCGACGGGACGGGTGCCGATGGCGCAGCCGCCGGGCAGCGATACGCGCGCCTCGCCCATGCGCGCGACGAGCGGCGCGAGCACCCAAAAGCTTGCGCGCATGCGCGACACGAGTTCATAGGGCGCGGTGGTGTCGACGATCTCGCGCGCCGTGAGATGCACGGTGCGGGCGGAATCGACGGTCTCGCCCGGACGTTTGCCGGCGATGGCGTAATCGACGCCGTGATTGCCGAGAATGCGCTCCAGAAGCATTACATCCGCGAGCAGCGGCATGTTTTCGAGCGTGAGCGTCTCGCGCGTCAGCAGCGAAGCGATCATCAACGGCAAGGCGGCGTTCTTGGCGCCGGAAATCGGAATGACGCCATTGAGCTTCGATCCGCCGACGATCTTGATTTTGTCCATTACCCCTCGCTGTCGGTTTTCCCGTCAGAGCCGCCCGCCCTTTGCGCATCTTCGCGCAGCGCCCGCTCGCGCGCCTTGCGGCGGGCGAGATTCGCGCGCAATGCGGCGGCGAGCGCCTCCGCGTTTTTCTTGCCCGCGACTTTCTTGCCCGCAACTTGGCCTTTAGGTTTCGGGCCAGAATCCGCCGCTTTTGGGGCGCCTCGCCCCCGCTCCTCGCTTTCGCCCGTCATTTTGATCGTCGCCCGTAAATATTCACTTTTCCTAGAGCTTTACGTTAAGCGAAACAAGGCCGCCTCACATCTCCCGCACGGCGCCGAGCGCGCCGCGCCGCCAGGCGCGCGGGCTCTCGCCGGTCCAGGCCGAGAAGGCGCGGGAGAAATGCGCGGCGTCCGAATAGCCGAGCTCATAGGCGATGCGCGTAATGGGCGCGTCCCGCGCGGCGAGCAGCGTCCTGGCTTTGGCGAGAAGCACGCGCCGGCGAATAGCCTCGAAGCTTTCGCCTTCTGACGAAAGACGGCGTTGCAGGCTGCGCGCGGAGAGAGCAAGCCGCCGGCGCACATAATCGATCGTGGGACGCCGCTCGAGGAGCGCGAGGCGGATGAGATGTTCGACGCTCGCCGAAAAATCGTCAGGCGCCGGGAGGTCGTCGACGCGGCGGTCGATCGGATCGGCGCCCGTCGGATTTTGATTGCGCAAGAGTTCGGCGGAAAAGATCAGCGCGGCTTTTTCTCCGGCGACGACCTCGCAGCCCAGAATGTCTTCAAGGGCGGCGCGCGCCGGGGGCTTTTGCGGCAACGTCGCGCGCAGCGGCGCGCCGGCGCCGAAACGCTTGAGCGCCTCGACCATATAGCCGAAGGCGAGCAATTCATTCTTCTGGCGTCCGACGGGAACGTCGTCGCAGACTTCATAGGTCCATGCCGCAAGGCGCGCGCCGCATCGCGTCAGGCTCATATGCGTCATGGATTGCAGCATCGATTCCATGCCGCAGTTGCATCTTTCGATGGCGTCGAAAAGCGTCGGCGCTTTCTTCACGCGCAAGCCGAAGAGGCCGAGCCCCTCCATCCCCGCCTGCATGGAGAGGCGTAATGGCAAGGCTTCGTCGTCGAGTTCGCGCGCGGCATGTTCGACAAGCGCGAGCTGGTCGCGGAGCAGAATGAGCTGTTCGGGCTCGTCGATGAGGCGCAGGGGGAGTTCGGCCTTGCGAAAGACGCGCGCGACCGAGCCGCCGGCCCGCGCGACCGCTTCCGCGACCGGCCCCATCGACCGCGCCTTGGTGAATCCGAGAGCGCCCACGACCTCTCCTGCTCCGGCGAAAAATGCGTCTCGCGCGAAACTTCCACCGCTGGCGCGAAATGGCAAGTTTTCCGCTCTGCGGCGCCTAACCTCGGCGCGACTGACTTTTCGAAAGGAGGCGGGCCATGATCGGCTCTCTCGCGCCCCATGCGCAAACATTCCTGCTCGCGCTCGGCGCCTTGACCCTTGTTCTTTTCTCGATCCCCATCGCCCTCGCGCCGCTCTTTTGGGCGCGACTCGTCGGCTGGACAATTCCGCTGGAGCGCGATCTCGCGGTCTATTTTGGCCGCTGTCTCGGCGCCTTCGCGCTCATCTTGAATTTCTTCATGCTTCGCGCCGCATTGACGGGAGAAGCCTTAACGCCGACATTCCAATTCATGGCGATGGTGTGGGGAACGATGATCGTCGTGCATATCGTCGGCGCGATCCAGCGCGTTCAGCCTATTATCGAGACGCTGGAGATCGGCTTCTGGATCGCGCTGGCGCTGCTCACCGGGGCCTTCTGGCCCGTTTCGAGCTGACGAGGGTCGGCGCAGGAAGGAATCGCATATGCCGCACGCACGGAAGACCGCGATCGCCGCAACGACGCTCATCATCGCAACGCTTGCCGGCGCATGGGCTCAAGCCGCCGCGCCGGCGACGATCGCCGTCCTCGATTTCGATTACGTCGACACTTCCGGCGAGGAAAGAGACCAGAAGGATCAGCATGAAGCGCGGCTGCGCGCCTTCGGCGCGGCGCTGCGCCAGGATCTTGGCGCCGACGGCGCTTACAGGGTCGTGACGCTCGATTGCGGTCCCGTTCCCTGCTCGGCGGGACGCATGACGCCGCAAGCGCTTTTCGAAGCGGCGAAAAAGGCGGGCGCGCAATTCATTCTTTACGGCGGCGTGCATAAGATGAGCACGCTCGTGCAATGGGCGCAGGCGCAAATGGTGGATGTGGAAAAAAATCTCCTCATCGACGACCGCACGCTCACCTTTCGCGGCGACGACGACGAATCCTGGCGGCGCGCCGAACAATATCTGGCGCGACAGATTGCGGAAAGCGCGAGAAGGGAGCGGGCGAAATGAATGCGACGGTCAATATAACCAAGCGGCTTGACGCCTCCGCCGAACGCGCCTGGGCGGCGATCGCCGGGATCGGCGGACTCGATCGCTGGTTTCCGATCATCTCCGCCTGCCGCGTCGAAGGCGCCGGCGTCGGCGCCGCGCGCATCATGACATTGACGACTGGCGAAGAAATGCGCGACCGCATCGTCGAAATCGACGCCGACGCGCGTCGTCTGCGCTATGAGCGTTCGCAACATCCCTTTCCGGCGAAGGACTATGCGGGCGTCGTCGAGATTCGCGAAGACGGCGCGTCGCACAGCGTGCTGTCCTGGACGGTGCGCTTCGACGTCGACGCCGAACATCGCGACGAATTGATCGCTCTCATAGAAACCGCCATTTCGGACGGCGTCGACGGGCTCAATAAGGAATTGCGCGGGGCGTGACGGATCAGATCGCGCGAACCGCGAGCGTCGCGTTGATGCCGCCGAAGGCGAAGGAGTTCGACAGCGCGACGCGGATCGGCATTTTGCGCGCTTGGTTGGGAATGGGATCGACCGGGCATTTGGGATCGGCTTCGAGAAAATTGATCGTCGGCGGCGCGATCTGCTCCCTGAGCGCGCTGATGACGATCGCAAGTTCGAGCCCGCCGCTCGCCCCGAGCGCATGGCCATGCACGGGCTTCGTCGAAGAAACCGGCGGCGGCGCGTCGCCGAAGACCTGACGCATCGCCTCGGACTCGGTGATGTCATTGGCGTAGGTCGCCGTGCCGTGAGCGTTGAGATAATCGACGTCTTCCGGCTTCACCCCGGCGCTCTCCAAGGCAAGGCGCATGCAGCGCGTCGGCCCTTCGACATCGGCGCGCAGCGGATCGAAAGCGTCGCTCGTCGTGCCATAGCCCGCGAGTTCGCATAGCGGCGTCGCGCCGCGCGCCGTCGCGCTCTCCAAAGTCTCCAGCATGAAGACCGCGGCGCCCTCGCCGAGCGTCATGCCATTGCGCTTTTGCGAAAACGGCCGGCAGAAATCGGGAGTAAGCACGCGCAGCGCCTCCCAAGCGTGGATGGAGCCATTGATGACGCAAGCCTCGGCGCCGCCGGCGATGGCGCGATCGGCGCGGCCGGCGCGCAGCATCTCGAAGGCCTCGCCGATCGCCTGCGTCGCCGAGGAGCAGGCGGAGGCGAGCGCGAAAGTCGGCCCCTTGGCGCCATAGCGCATGCCGAGCGTCGTCGGCGCAGCGCTCGGAATGAGGCGCGGAACGGTTAGCGTTTCCGGCCGGCGGTTGAGCTTATATTCCTGATAGGCGTTGTTATCGATCGTCATCGCGCCGCCAATGCCGGTGCCGATGACGACCGCCGTGCGCGGCCCGCCCGCCTCCTTGCGCGCAAATCCTGCCTGCGCCAGCGCTTCGTCGGCGGCGACTATGGAGAATTGCGTGAAGGGATCGCAATAGGGCAGCCATTCGGCTTCGATATGCGCCGCCGGATCGAAGTCGGGAACCTGCGCGGCGATTTTGATGCGTCCGGCGTAAGGCCGCTCGAGCTTTAACGGCCGCACGCAAGAAACGCCGTCGCGCGCCGCGCGCCATAAGGCTTGCGCGCCGACGCCGGCGGCCGAAACCGCGCCCATGCCGGTGATGACAATTCTGGGCGCGGCGTTGTGATTCGGCATCAGCGTTCAATCTCCTTAAATTAAATCACGCGCCGCCGCGCGCCGATTCGAAAGTCCTTCAATGGTTTAATGAGAGGCGCGCGCCGCCGTCAAACCTGCGACGCCCGCAACGCGCCAGAGCTTGTGAAATGATCTCTCAAATCATTGTCTTTCATATATTTATACACATCGGCCTTAACCGAGGAGCTTTTTGAGTTCGGCGCGCAAGCCCTCGGCGACGTCCTCGCGCGCAAGGCCGAAGGCGACATTGGCGGTAAGAAATCCAAGCTTCGAGCCCGTATCATAGGTCCGCCCGTCGAAGCGCACGCCATGAAAGGGCCGCGTCTTGGCGAGCGCGATCATCGCGTCGGTGAGCTGAATCTCGCCGCCGGCGCCCTTCTCTTGCTTTTCGAGCAGCGCGAAAATCTCCGGCTCCAGAATATAGCGGCCGGAGATAATGAAATTGCTCGGCGCCGTTCCCTGCGGCGGCTTCTCGACCATGCCGGTGATCTCAAAAGTCGCGCCGTAATCCTTTCCGCGCGCGACGACGCCATATTGATGCGTCTCTTCGGGCTTTACCTCCTCGACGGCGATGATGTTGCCGCCATGCTTCTCATAGGCCGCGACCGCCTCGGCAAGGCAACGCGCGCTTTTGCCGGCGGCGGGCAGCGTGATCATGTCGGGCAGCAGCACCGCGAAAGGCTCGTCGCCGATAATGTCGCGCGCGCACCACACCGCGTGACCGAGGCCGAGCGGCGCCTGCTGGCGGGTGAAGCTTGTCGCGCCCGCCGCCGGGAGATCGGACATCAGCGCGTCATATTCCTTGGTCTTGTTGCGCCGACGCAGCGTGTCCTCGAGTTCATAGGCCATGTCGAAATGGTCTTCGATCGCATCCTTGCCGCGCCCGGTGACGAAAACGAAATGCTCGATTCCCGCCTCGCGCGCCTCATCCACGACATGCTGGACGACCGGCCGATCGACGACGGTGAGCATTTCTTTGGGCACCGCCTTGGTGGCGGGAAGGAAACGCGTGCCGAGACCGGCGACGGGAAACACAGCCTTGCGTATGCGCTTGCTCATTGAGGATCCGTTTAGGAGATTGGACGGCGGAAACGCCATGCCACGCCGCCCCGGCGGTAGCGGATAAGCGGGACGGACGCAAATCTTAGGTTTGCGGCGTCAATTTCGGGTAAGGACGCGGAGAGGATCGGGCGAGGCGACGATGACGGTTCTGGTGACGGGCGGCGCGGGCTATATCGGCAGTCATACGGTTCTCGAACTCCTCGACGCCGGCGAAAGCGTCGTCGTCATCGACGATCTTTCGACCGGGTTCCGCTGGGCGGTTCCCGCCGGCGTTCCGCTCGTCGTCGGCGATTTCGGCGACGACAGCCTTCTCGCCGAGACCATCGCCAGCCATGACGTGGACGAGATCATCCATTTCGCGGCGAAGATCGTCGTGCCCGACTCCGTCGCCGATCCGCTCGGCTATTATCTCAACAATACGGCGAAAGCGCGCACGCTGCTCGCGAGCGCGGTGAAGACCGGCGTGACGCGCTTCATATTCTCCTCGACCGCCGCCGTCTATGGCGATCCGCTGCGCCAGCCGGTGACGGAGGATGAGCCTTTAAAACCCGTCTCGCCTTACGGGCGCTCCAAGCTCATGGTCGAATGGATGCTGGAGGATACGGCGCGCGCGCATGGCCTTTCTTATGTGGCGCTGCGCTATTTCAACGTCGCCGGCGCCGATCCGAAGGGACGCTCCGGACAATCGTCGGCGAGGGCGACGCATCTCATCAAGGTCGCGGCGCAAACCGCCATCGGGCTGCGCCCCAAGCTGGAAGTCTTCGGAACGGATTATCCGACGCCGGACGGCTCTTGTCTGCGCGACTATGTCCAGGTCACCGATCTCGCCCGCGCCCATCTCGACGCCCTGCGCTATCTGCGCGCCGGCGGCGCCAATCTCACCGCCAATTGCGGCTATGCGCGGGGCTTTTCGGTTCTCGAAGTCATAGAGTCGGTGAAGCGCGTCTCGGGCGTCGATTTCCCGGTCGAATATGCGGCGCGTCGGCCGGGCGACCCGGCGGCGATCGTCGCCGCCAACGACCGCATCCGCGCGGCGCTCGGCTGGACGCCGCAATTTGACGATCTCGACGAGATCGTGCGCCAGGCGCTCGCCTGGGAACGGCGTCTCCAGGAGCGCCCTCTTTAAGCGCCTCTTCAATATTCGGCGCGACCAGCATGGCTTTTTACGGGCCGCGCCACAACGCTTAAGGCATCATTTAAGTTTTTTCTTGCGCGCGCCGGCGGGTCGCGATACTTAAACGAATGCCTAAGCATTCGGCGAAGCTCGATCTCATGTTCACGGCGCTCGCCGATCCGACGCGGCGGGCGATCGTCGAACGCCTTGCGCATGGGCCGGCGAGCGTCAGCGAATTGGCCAAGCCGCTGAAAAGATCGCTGCCCGCGGTCGTTCAGCATTTGCAGTTGCTCGAACAGAGCGGGCTCGTGACAAGCCGAAAGGTTGGGCGCGTGCGCACCTGCCGCATCCAGCCGAAACGGCTGGACGTCGCGCAGGCTTGGCTCGCCCAGCAACGCGCCCATTGGGAGGCGCGTTTCGATCGATTGGACGCCTTCTTGCAAAAGGGTGAGGAAAAAAATGACTGATCAAAGGCTCGATCTGGAAATTTCCCGCTTTGTGAACGCCCCGCGCGCCCGCGTTTGGAAGGCGTGGACCGATCCGGCGCTGCTCCAGGAATGGTGGTGCCCGCGACCCTGGAAGACTGAACTGCGCGCTTTCGAACTCCGGCCCGGCGGCGCCTTTCATACTTTCATGAGCGGACCCGACGGCGGCGAGAGCGACAATCCGGGCTGCTTTCTCGACATAGCGCCGCAGGAACGGATCGTCTTTACTTCGATGTTGAAGGGCGGCTGGCGTCCTGCGTCGCCCTGGATGGCCTTTACGGCGATCGTGACCATGGAAGACGAAGGCGCCGGCACGCGCTATGTCGCGCGCGTCATGCACAAGGACGACGCCGAGCGCCAGCGTCACGAGGAACTAGGATTCTTCGACGGCTGGGGCATATGCATCACGCAGCTCGAAGAGGTGGCGCGGAATATTCCCTGACGAGCAATGCAGTTCATTTGCCTGCTTGTCGCGTCATTCCCGACGCGCCGAAGGCCTGATCGGGAATGACCGCGACCAGCGCACCTCGCTACTTCTCCAGCCGCTCGACGATGGCGCGCAAGACTTTCAGCCGCGCGAATTTCTTGTCGTTCGCCTCGATCAGCGTCCAGGGCGCGTGACGCGAACTCGTGCGGTCGACCATGTCGGTCGTCGCCTGTTCGTAGAGCGCCCATTTCTCGCGATTGCGCCAGTCGTCCGGCGTGAGCTTGTAGCGCTTAAAGGGTTTCGCCTCGCGATCCTCGAAACGCCGCAACTGCTCGTCCTGCGAAATGGCGAGCCAGAGCTTCACGACGATATAGCCCGCCTCATGCAACTGCCGCTCGAAATCGTTGATCTCCTGATAGGCGCGCATCCAATCGTCCCGGGAGGCGAAGCCTTCGACGCGCTCGACGAGCACGCGCCCGTACCAGCTTCGATCGAAAATCGCCACGTCCCCCCGGCGCGGAATATTGCGCCAGAAGCGCCAGAGATACGGCCGCGCGCGCTCTTCGTCGGTCGGCGCCGCGACGCCATGAACGCGGAAGCGGCGGGGATCGAGCGCCTCGCGCACGCGGCGGATGGCGCCGCCCTTGCCCGCGGCGTCATTGCCCTCGAAAACGAGCACGAGCCCCTTGTCGCGGAAGGATTTCGCCGTCGTCGCGGCGGTGAGCCGGCGCTGCAGCGCGCGCAATTCCGCGCCATAGGCGTCGGGATCGGCCTTTTGCGTGAGATCGAGCGCGGAGGCGACGCTCGGGCGCGGCAGGGCAAGATCGGGCGCGGCCACGGCGAGGGTTCGCGCGGCGATCGCCTGCGCGGTCGAAGAGGCGCGGGCCAATGTCTGCAACAGCAGATCGCCGACCGCCGCGTCGCGATAATGCGGGTCGTCCGCCGGCACGACGGCCCAGGGCGCGTCCCCTGTCGAGGTCATTTCGATCATTTCGAGCGCCGCTTCGTTGAGGCGCGCGCGCTCCTTGGCGGTGTCGATCTCCTCCCATTCGAGCACGACGGGGCGGCGCATGGCGCCGTCGGCCTGCCGTAGGCCGGCGAGGCGGCGGCGGGCTTCGCGATCGTCGAGATAGAGCCAGATTTTCAAAAGATACACGCCCTCGAGGCGCAACATTTCCTCGACGCGGTTCATCTCCTCCAGCGTGTTGCCGTAGGCGACCCGATCGAGCCGGCCGAGGGCGCGATTGCGCAGCGCCCGGTGATGCCACGAGCCGAGCACGAGGCCGATCCGCCCCTTGGGCGGCACGTCGCGCCAATAGCGCCAAGCGCCGGGCCGCGCCCGCTCCTCGTCCGTCGGCGGCCCATAGGAAAGCGTCTCGACGAAATGATCGTCGAGCCAGTCATAGAGGCGATTGACGACCTCGCCCTTGCCGGCGCCGTCCGAGCCGTTGATGAGGACAACGGTCGCCGCGCGTTTTTGCTCGGCGAGTTCGAATTGGGCGTTGAGCAGGCTTTCGCGCAGCTTCGTCTCGAAGAGAGCGAAATCCTCCTTGGTCATGGCGTGCGGCAGCCGCGCGGATTCGAACATGGGCCCCTCCCCGCCGGCCCCAGCCCAAAGGCGCGCGGCGGAATTTTTCAAATGCGCGCGCTATGCTAGAGAGGGACGCGCGCGGTCCCGTAGCTCAGCAGGATAGAGCAGCGGTTTCCTAAACCGAAGGTCAGGGGTTCGAATCCCTTCGGGACCGCCATTCCGAGCCGACGGGCGCCTCGCCCCGGCCAGCGAGAAGCCGATTTTCGTCCCGAGCGCCGAGCGACGTCTTTCCGAGCGACCGCAAGACGCGTCATCCGCCGTTCGAGTCTGCGATCTGCTGCTCGAGCCAGATCGCTTGCTCCGCGGTCGCGCTCTTCATGCACTCGCTGCCTTCTATGATCGCGATCGTCCCGCTCGGCTCTTGCCTTGCGCAGAGTTCGTCCCGATAGGCGAGCCATGCCCGCTCGAGCTTGCGGCGCCCTGCGCAGATCGAGGCGCCGCCGCACTTAGCCATCCACGCTTTGTAGGCGGCGTTGAGACGTTCTTCCCAGACTCTCAGTTCGCGCCGCGCGCACTCCGCGAGGCCCATTGTCGACCCGTTGTCGGGAACGTCCTGGCAGGGGTCGCTGACGACGCCGATACAGCTCGAACGATTGATTCGCGCCGGCTTCGCGGCCAGCGCGGCAATCCAGCCGGCGGCGTCTATTTTTTCTTCCTTGGGCGGGACGGCCGCCTCCCGCGCCGCCGTATCCTGGGCCTGGCGCTTCTTGTCGGCCTCGACGGCGAGTTTCAGACATGTCGCCACCGCGGCGCGATCCTTAGGAGTCGCCTTTTCGTCTTCTTGGGCGGACGCCGGCCCGGCCGCGCCCGACAGGATCGCCGCGCAGCAATAACAGACGGCCGCACGCCGCACGATTTCGGATCCAACGATCATCCGTTCTTCCTTTTCTCGTCGAACAACGCGGCGTCGCGCTCGATCCGCTATTGAACGAACGCAGCGACCTTGAGGCTCCATGTCCAGCGTTGGCGGGGAACCTTGCAGTCGCCGATCGGCGCGTCGCCGCAGGTTCCGTTGGGGGGACGGGTCTCGAGCGCATAGACGAGGCGCTGCGATCCCTTGGAGAAGCCCTTGACCGTGCTGTCGGGACCGTCGGCGTCGAAATCGGGAATATATGTCCAGTCCGCCAGCGTCGCATCGAGGCGCTTCTGAACATCGTCAAGAAATTTCGCCTTCAGGCCGGTCGCCGTTCCCGATATCAGGCAGGCGTTTCCGCGAATGCTGGTGAGGAAATCCGGCCGCCCCGTCTTCGTCGTCACCGGAATTTTTGCAGCCTCGCCGATCTTCCCGGCGATCGCTTCGCAATCATTCGCCGCGAGGGGCGTTACGCTTTGCTCGGCCGCGACCGCGGAACCGCCGGTCGCGGCCGCGATCGCCATCGATACGGCGACCGCGCCATGCAAGATCGGGCTCAAGAATCCGCCACCCCTCTTACGCCCCTTGAGCAAGCTCAAGGGATTGCGTGGCGGCCTCGACCATAAGCGCAAGCTTTGAAACGATGGATAGCAATCCGCGTAGCGCATGGAGCCCCCCGAAGCGCCCCGATCATGTGAACCCGGACCGCCCGGATAAATCCCGAGCGGGAGAAATTTGGCGCTTTTTCCGGCGTTCTGGCAAGAGCGGCGGGCGGCGCGCGCTTTTGCCGGCGCCTGGAATCTTGAAAGTCGATCGGACCTGGGCCATGTCCGATCAGGTCCCCACAAAACAGGCGCGCCCAAGTCGGCTTCTGACGTAAAGCGAATTCAAGCCGAACCGCCATACACACGCTCGCCATACATGGACGGCAATCTCCGTCGCCTTATCTGACAATTCTGGTCGCATCGGGTAACTTTGCTCTCGCAAGTCGCGGCGTGTGACTGGCGAGAGAATCGCTTGGAGGTGAAATTGTCCGACAATCCCCGTCTCAAGGCCGGCGCTGACCTTGAGCGCGAAAAACTGGGGCGCGAAGAATTGCTCGCTCTCCTGCGGGATGTGACCGAGCAGCGCGACAAACTGCTTTCCCAATTTGAAGGCATGGCGCTCCAAGTCGACGAGTCGAGTCGAGAAATCGCCGCCGATCTGCTGGAGGCGCAGCGCAACGCCAAGAAGGCGGAGGCGAGCGAGCATCACGCGGAGCAGGAAGCGACGCACGCCAGCGAGCTTTCGCGCCAGCTCGACGAAGAGCGCCGCAAGAGGGCCGAGATCGCCGCGGAATTGGCCCGTTTTCGCGATGCGGCGGAACACGCGCCGGTTGAAGATCCTTGGGGCGTCTTATGCGGCGCGGTTTCGCAGATCCTCAGCGACTGGATCGCCTGGGCGCGGGCGAAAATCCCGCCCGACAGCGCGCTATTGCCCTGGTTCGACCGCGCGGTCGAATTGACGAAAACAGCGGTTTGCCTCGCCTTGAAATGGGGCAAGGCTTTCTTCGAATGGGCGAAGCCGCGCGTCATCGACCTATGGAAATGGCTCAAAAGCGAAGTCGCGCGGCGCACGAGCAAGGAATAGCGCGATTTTCATGGGCTGCGGAACGCCAGAAGCGACCTTTCGCTCACCGTTCCGTGGTCAATAGTCCGACCGCCGATTCGATGGGCTCCGAACTGACCGTTATCCCTCCGTTGAAGGGATTGTCGAGCGCGACGATGAGAAAGACGACCGAGCCCAGAAACAGCGCCATCGCGCCGCTGAGAATGAGATGGACATGAAGGTCCATGTCGAAGAGGCACATTAATCCGAGCAGCAGGAGAGAGCCGAGACAGACGACATGCCATAGCTGCGGCGGTATGCCGGCGTCGTCGGCGGCGATCAGATAGCGGCGATGTTCGACGAGCGTATTCAGCCGAGTGAAGGTCTCGGTCTGAACGGCCTCCTCGCTCTTTCGCGTCGGCTGAAACTCCATGACCTGCGCAAAGAGCGCCATCAATCGCGGCGACACTGAAAGAGACTCCTTCGGCTTGTCGGGGGCCGGATGCACGGCGTCGACGGCTTCGCGCGCATATTGGCGCAACTTCTCCTGCAGCTCGTCGCGCGTTGGCCGCGGATAGCCCTCGAAGTCGTGATGGAGCGCCGCGAGGGTGGAAGCTTCCTTCGAGACAATGTCCCCGACGTTCGAGAAATCTTGATAGGCCTCGACCGCGAGCAGACCGAGCAGAATGCCGTAGATCGTCGAAAAGGCCGCCAGCGTGAGGCCGATCATCTCATTGGCGCTGCGCCGGCCATGGAGCCAGTTCCGCACGAAGCCGTGATGCAGAACGACCCCGATCCACGTCAGGACCAGAAAGCCGCCGCAAAACAAGGCCGCCATTTCCATCACGGAGAGATGTTTAAAAAACGCCGGCAAGCGCGCCTCCTTTTTTTTGCGGCATTTGAACGGGGCTTGCGTCGATTTGTCAAAGCGCCTTATCGGCCGAACAGCCAGAACAGCAGGCTCGCGATCAGGCTGAGCAGCAGCGACGTTCCAAGCGGCAGATAGATGCGCAAATTGCCGCGCTCGATGGCGATGTCGCCCGGCAAACGTCCCAGCCCCCATCGCTCGCCGACCATCCAAACAAGCCCGACGCCGATGAGCAGCGCGCCGGCGAGAATAAAAATCTTGGCCATTGCCGCACTCCTTAGACAGGATCGCTCGAGATAAAAACGCGCGCCGTTTCCGTCGAGACCGATCTCATGGCGGACTTGTGGCGCGCTCGCGCTTCGAGGCGTTATTTCGCGCCCTCGCGCGGATCCGCCAGGGCGAACGGCGCGCCGTTTCGCGCCCGGCGCGTCAGGCGACATATTGTCGCGAAGCGGGGATTCGCAAGGCGCGGCGCTTGACCCACGGCGGCCGCGCGGATACCTGCGCTCGACGATTGGATTAAACGCTCGTTACGCGCTGCAGGCTGCGGCGAAGCGACGCAATCTCGTCGGATTGGCGGCGCATGGCGCGCCTCTTGCGGAGCCTGTCCGAGACGCAGGCCGCGCGAAAATGCTCAACGCACACGTCTCCGTCTTGACCGTCGCAGCGGAAGCGATCGCCTGCGCGCAGCGTTTGCGCGCGACTAAGAGGGTTGTTGATGAGGCCGGACCATATTTATATCGCCATGACGATGGTGAAGCACGGAACGCTCGCCGCGGCCTGCATCTACGCGTATAAAATCGTCGCCTTTTTCGCCAAAACAATGTAGCCGGCCGGGGCCGTTGCGCCGCCGCAAGCCTTCGCGCATAAGCTTTTCCTCAAACGAACGAGGAAGATGCGCATGGCGACGATCGACGGTCCGAGAGTTCAGGCGAAATCCGGCAAACCGAGACAGCTCGTCGTCTTTCTGCACGGCTACGGCGCCGACGGCGCCGATCTCATCGAGATCGGCCGCCAATGGCGCGCCTTTCTCCCCGACGCCGATTTCGTCGCGCCCCACGCGCCCGACCGCTGCGCCGCCTCGCCCATGGGACGGCAATGGTTTCCCCTCACCATGCGCGACACCGAGGAGCGCTGGCGCGGCTGCGTCGCCGCCAAGCCGACGCTCGACGCCTTTCTCGACGCCGAACTCGCCAAACGCGGATTCGACGACAGCGCGCTCGCTCTCGTGGGCTTCAGCCAGGGCACGATGATGGCGTTGCATACGGGCCTGCGCCGCAACCGGCCCCCGCGCGCGATTCTCGGCTATTCAGGCATTCTCGTCACAGGGCCGGGGCACGCCGGCGAAGCGCCCTCCCCTTACGAAAAGCCGCCGGCGATTTTGCTCGCCCATGGCGAAGAAGATGAGGTGATTCCGGTCGAGGCGCTGATGATGTCCGCCAACGCCCTCGCCGAACAGGGCGTCCCGGCGCAATGGCATCTCTCGGCGCATATCGGCCATGGCATCGACGAGACCGGGCTCGTCCATGGCGGCCTTTTCCTGGCGCAATCCTTCGGCGTGAAAGTCGCCTTCGCCCGGCGCTGATTTCCTAAACGCCCTCCAGACCCGCTTCGGCGCCCGCCGGCTCCAGCGCCGGATCGAGCTCGATCGGGACGCGGCGCACGGCGCGGCGCGCGACCGGGCGGTAAAGCTGCTTCGTCGCCTCCACCACATGCACGCCGCCGCCCGGGAGCGAGAAGCGGCCGGCGATGCGCTCGAACGCCGGCGCCGAGCTTAAGAAGGAGACGCGTTGGAACGGCGGCACATAAAGCGCCTCGCCCCAGAACACCGGCAGGAATTGCGTCTGCTGCAAAAGCTCCTGCAACTGGCCGCGCGAATAGGGATGGCCCTGGCCAAAGGGGGTCGTGTCCACCCGCGCCCAAAGGCCGGTGCGGCTCGGCGCGATGATAATAAGGCGCCCGCCAGGCGACAGAATGCGCCAGACTTCCTCGATCAGATCGCGCGGATGCTCGTCGATCTCCAACGCATGGACGAGCAGAATCCGGTCCATGCTGGCGTCGGGAAGCGGGGTCATCGACGGTTCGACGAGCGCCGAGGCCGAGCGGCCGTCGAGCGGCCAATGCACCACCCCCTGCGTCGCCGGCATGAAGGCGAGAACCCGCTGCGCTTTCTCGCGAAAATCGTCGAGATAGGGCGTGGCGTAGCCAAGGCCGAGCACGCAAAGGCCGGCATGGTCCTCCCAACGGCTGCGCAGCAGCCGCGACACCAGCCGGCGCGCCACCTGGCCCAAAGGAGTGTCGTAAAAGGCTCTTAGATCGACGACGTCCAGCATGGCGCGATCATCGACGCAATCGGTTGGCGGCGCAAGACGCCCGGCCGCGTTACGCCAGCGCAAAAGCGCGCGCGCCTATCGCCTTCTTGCGTCAGGCGTTATGATGGAGGCTCGCTCCGGGAGGGCCCATGGGTTTGGACGTCGCGCAGTTCATCTGCCTCAACGATAATTTCGGCCTCATCGCGCATGACTCCGAAACCGGCGCGACGGCGAGCGTCGACGCGCCCGACGGCGACGCCATCGCGCGCGAGGCGGACCGGCGCGGCTGGCCCTTGACGCATCTGCTGCTGACGCATCATCACGCCGACCATGTGCAAGGCGCGCGGACGCTCAAGGAGCGCTTTCCGCAAATGAAGATCATCGGCGCCGCCAAGGACGCGCACCGCCTGCCGCCGCTCGATGCGGCCGTCGAAGACGGCGATGTCGTTGAGGTCGGCGCCACGCGCGCGCGCGTCATCGAAACGCCCGGCCATACGCTCGGCCATATCGCCTATCATTTCGCGAAGGACGGCGTTCTCTTCGTCGGCGATACGCTGTTTTCGCTGGGGTGCGGGCGCGTCTTCGAGGGCACGATGGAGATGATGCGGCGCTCGCTCGAAAAGCTCGCTCATCTTCCCCCCGAGACCCGCATCTATTGCGGCCATGAATATACGCAGGCCAACGCCAGATTTGCGCTCACCGTCGATCCCGACAATCCGGCGCTGCGCGAACGCGCGGACAATGTCGTCGCGTTGCGGCGCGAGGGAAGATTCACCTTGCCGACGACCATCGCGCTGGAGAACGCGACCAATCCTTTCCTGCGCGTCGACGACGCGCGCGTGAAGGCCGCCATGGGCATGGGAAACGCCAATCCGCTCGCGGTCTTTTCCGAAATGCGCGAACGCAAGAATAATTTCGCCGCATGAACCCGGATCTTTCCGCCGAAGAGGTCGTGCGGCTCCTCAATCTCGCGCCGCACCCCGAGGGCGGCTTCTACCGAGAGACCTTCCGCGACGCCGTGCTGATCGACCGCCGGCGCGCCGCCTCGACGGCGATTTATTATCTCTTGCCCGTCGGCCGGATTTCCGCCTGGCACCGGGTCGACGCCGCCGAAATCTGGCATTTCTACGCCGGCGCAAGCCTTGAACTGAAGCTCTCGACGGATGACGCCGAAGCGCAAATCCTGCGCCTCGGCCCTGATCTTACGGCGGGCGAGCGGCCGCAGGCGATCGTCCCGGCGCGCGTCTGGCAGTCGGCGCGGAGCCTCAGTGCGCATCCGCAAGGCTGGACGCTTGTCGGCTGCACCGTCGCGCCCGCCTTCGAATTCGCGGGCTTCGAACTCGCCGGAGCGGATTTCGCGCCCGTGGAGCGCGCCTTCGAGCCCTGACGGCGCGACCCGCCGGGACTTTGACCCGCCCGGCGGATAGTGTATCGGGTCGCAGACAATAATGAGGAAACACCCCAATGTGCTGGAGCGGAGAGGCGTCGACGGTATTGGCGGCGACGGGAATAGCCGGCGCGGCCTATTCGGCGCTGAAAAAAAATCCCGAGCCGCCCGCGCTGTGGATCTGCCTTCTTTATTTCGCCAGCATGGAGTCGTTGCAGGCGGTCGCCTATTCGGTCCTGGACCAATGCGACTCGCCGCTCAATCAGATGATGACCATGTTCGGTTATCTCCATATAACTTTTCAGCCTTTTTTCATTAACGCCGTCGCGCTCTATTTCATGCCCAAGGACAGCGCCAGGATCATCGCGCCCTGGGCCTATTTCGGCTGTTTTGTCGTCGCCATCGCCATGCTGATCCAGCTCTATCCCTTCTCCTGGGCGGGCCATTGCGCCTTGGGCCGGCCGCTATGCGGCGACGTGCTCTGCACGGTGCGCGGCGAATGGCATATCGCCTGGCTGCTGCCGACGAACGGCATCGGCAACTCCATGGCCGACAACGCCTATCTCGGACGCGGCTATCTCGGCTATCCGGTGATGTCCTTCTTCATTCCCTCGCTTTATGGAAGCTGGCGCTTCATCCTGTTCTCCTGGGTCGCCGGCCCGTTCCTCGCGAGCCTGACGACGAGCAACATCAACGAATGGCCGGCGGTCTGGTGCCTCTTCTCGATCGGCCTTGTGCTCGCCATCATCAAGACGCCGCTGCGCTATCACCTGCATGTCGGCGATCCCTGGTGGATGATGCTCTACAAATGGTGGAAGCGGCGCAAAGCGGCGAAGGCGAAAGCCGCCGCCCTGGCGCTCGCGGGGCCGGTCGAACCCGCGGCGCTCGTCGCCGAGGTCAAGGAGCCTGCGGAATAATTAGTCTCTCGCGCCGACTTGCCCGAATGTCATTCCCGACGCGCGCAAAGCGCGCGATCGGGAATCCAGAATCATGACGAAGATCTCGGATGTCGCTCTGGATTCCCGGTCAGGCCTTCGGCCTGCCGGGAATGACGCGGCGAGATAAATTGCTCCGTCTGCATCAGTCTTTGGCGCTGACGACGCCGCCGACGAGATTTTCGGCGAGGAGCGACTCGCTCGTCAGATCGCGCATGAGCGGCGCGCGTTCGGCGCCCGCCTCGATCGCGGCGCGATAGGCGCGCCGCGCGGCGACCGCCTCTTCCCAGGTCACGGACGCGAAACGCAGCGATTCCCCCGGCCGCAATTGCGCGAGCCGCCCCAGATCGGCTCCGATCACCGTCGCGATTTTCGGATAGCCGCCAGTCGGCTGGCGGTCGGCCATGAGCGCGAGCGGCATGCCGTCGCCCGGAATCTGGATCGCGCCCATCGCCACCCCATCGGAGACGATGTCATGTCCGCGCCGATGCGCGATTGGCGGGCCTTCGAGGCGGTAAGCCATGCGGTCGCTGCGCGCGCCGAGGCGCCAGCGGGCGTTCAGAAAAGCCTCGATCGCCTCATGCGCAAAATAATCGTCCTGGGGCCCGAGCAGCACGCGGATCGCCGCGTCGCTCGGCGCGAGCCAGGGCGCGATGAGCGCCTGCGGCTCGGAAGGCGACGCGGCGACGTCATGGAGCGCCAGCGCGTCGCCGC
>NZ_JAZHYN010000080.1:0-6751 GCF_036576025.1 Methylocystis borbori
GGACGCCCCCGACCCGCGCGCCGGGCGGCACGTCGCGCATGACCCCCGATTTCGCCGCGATCCGCGCGCCCTCGCCGATCGTCAAATGGCCCGCGACGCCCGCCTGCCCGCCCAGCTGGACGAAATCGCCGATCTCGCAGGAGCCGGCGACCCCCGCCTGGGCGACGATGGCGCAGAAGCGGCCGATCACCACATTGTGGGCGATCTGCACGAGATTATCGATTTTCGTGCCTTCGCCGATGATCGTGTCGCGCGTCGCGCCGCGGTCGATTGTCGTATTGGCGCCGATCTCCACGTCATCCTGCACGATCACGCGGCCAAGCTGCGGCGTCTTGAGATAGCCCCGCGCGGTCGGCGCGAAGCCGAAGCCGTCCTGCCCGAGACGCGCGCCGGGGTGGATGATGACGCGGTCCCCGATCAGCGCATGGGTGACGCTCGCCTGCGCGCCGATGGCGCAGTCCCGGCCGATCCGCACATGGGGGCCGATGACCGCCTGCGGCCCGATGACCGCGCCCGCGCCGATCTCCGCGCCGGGGCCGATGACGGCGCCGGGATCGACGGTGACGCCGGGTTCGAGGCGCGCCTCGGGATGGACCGCCGCGCCCGGCGAAACGCCGCGCGCCTGAAAGAGCGATCCGGGCCGCAGCGCCTCGGGAAAAAGATGCGCGGTCGCGCGCGTCATGGCGCGCTGCGGATTGTCGACGACGAGTCCGATGACGCCTTCGGGCAAGAGCGGAAGATGGCGCGCGCGCAGAAAGCAGGCGGTGGCGCGACAGTCGGCGAGCGCGCGCCGATAGCGCGGATCGTCGTAGAAGCACAGATCGCCCGGCCTGCTCCAGTCGAGCGGCGCGACGTTGAGGATGATCGGCGGCGCGCGCTCGCCCGCGACCGCGGGATCGCGAATTTCGGCGCCCGCGACTTCGGCGATCTCGGCGAGCGGCGTCGGATGCGTCAGCGGAAAGAAAACGACGGCGCTCATGCCGTCCCCTCGGTCGCGGCGCGCGCGCGGCGATAGATCATATCGGCGGATGCGGCCGAATGCGGCCCCTTACTAACTTCCATCACAAAGACGCATAAAAAAGCTCGCCGGGCGCAGTTCGCCCGACGAGCATTCTTCATCATCAGAAATTGGCGCCGCCGCTGAAGCGGAAATTCTGCGTAATGTCGCCATAGGCCTTAGACGTCACGACCGCATAGTCGAAGCGAATGGGCCCCATCGGCGACTGCCAAAGAAGCGATGCGCCAACCGACGACCGGACGTTGAAGGCGTTGGCGATCGGCTGCACGCAAGTGCCCTGGCCGAAGCCTGCCGCCGGCGTATAGGCGCCGATACAGGTCACGCCGGGAATGGTCGGCAGATTATTCGCGTAATTCGTGCGCCCGGTGAAATTCCACAGGGAGCCGGCGTCGGCGAAGAGCGCGCCCCTCAGGCCGATATCCTTCGGCAAGCCCCAGATCGGGAACTGCACTTCGAGCGAACCGCCGACATAGTCGGCGCCGCCGAGCGAGTTGCCGCGATTGTTGCTGAAACTCGTCAGGATGTTGGAGTCGCGCGGACCGATGCCGCCCGGCGCGAAGCCGCGCACAAGGCTCGGGCCAAGGTTGAAGTTATCCTGGATGTGCGCCTTGTAGCCGCCGAAGGCCGACAGATCGCCGCCCTGCAGACGGGCGATGCCCACGACATCGTCGATATAGGGGATCTCGCGGAAGTAGCGAATGTCGCCGGTGGAGCGCAGATAGCGCGTGTTGCCGCCAAGGCCCGCGACGTCCTGCGAGAAGGTCGCGAGCCAGCCGTTATGGGGGTTTTTATAGTTGTCGAGGGTGTTGTAATTGAACGAATAGCCGACGAGCGAGGTCAGCAGCGTGCCGCGCGACTCCTTGATCGCGAGCGAGGCTTCGCCGTTCGTCTGACAGTTGATGAAGAGGCTCGGCGTCGGGAAGAAGGGGCTGAAGCCGGGCGTGATGCCCATGATCGGCACCAAACAGTCGTCGTAAGGACGGCTTTGGGTGTTCGGGATCGAAATCGTCGTCTGATAGATCGAATAATGCGGCGAGAAGCTCAACTCCTCGGTGATCGGCACGCCGAAACGGACCGTGCCGCCGATCGAGGTCGAGCTGTAGATCGAATAATTATACGCGTCCTGCCGGCGGGCGAAGACGTCGAAGCCGGCCGAGATGCGCTGGTCGAGGAAATAGGGCTCGGTGAAGCTGAACGTCACGCCGCGCGAGATATAGCCGGCCTGCACCGACAGGCGCACGGCCTGGCCGCGTCCCATGAAGTTGCTTTCCGACACCGACACTTCGGCGATGAAGCCCTGATTGGTGGAATAGCCGCCCGACACGCCGAAGTTGCCGGTCGGCTGGTCTTCCACATCGACGATGAGGATGACGCGGTCGGCCGACGAGCCCGGCTCATTGGTGATCTTGACCTTCTTGAAATAGCCAAGGCCGTTGAGGCGGCGTTCGGCGCGGTCGATCAGCACGCGATTATAGGCGTCGCCCTCGCCGATATCGAATTCGCGGCGAATGACATAGTCGCGCGTGCGGGTGTTGCCGCGAATGACGATGCGCTCAATGTAGACGCGCGGGCCTTCCTCGAGGAGGAAGCGGATCGCCACCGTCTGATCGGCGGGATTGCGCTCGCCGCGCGGGCGCGCCTGGGTGAAGGCGTAACCCTTCCTGGCGATTTCGCGCGTTAGCGCCTCGACCGTCTTCTCGACCGCGTCGCCATTATAGACGTCGCCCGGCGCGATGCGGAGCTGGTCGTTGAGGGCGGCGCCGTCCACGTCCGGCAGATGCGATTCGACGCCGACCGAGGACACGCGATACTGCGGCCCTTCATGCACGACGATGGTGATGATGTAGCCAGCCTGCGCCGGATCATATTGCGCGTCCGAACTGATCACGCGGAAATCGGCGTAGCCATTCTTGAGATAGAAACGGCGGATGAGTTCGAGGTCCGAGGCGATGCGGTCGGGATCGTAAACGTCGCTCGTCTTGATGAACGACAGGAAATTCATTTCCGTCGTCTCCATCATGCCGACGAGACGGCGCGTGGAATAGACTTCGTTGCCGATGAATTTGATTTCCTTCACGCCGGTCTTGTCGCCTTCTGCGATGGTGAAGACGAGATCGACGCGGCCGTTGGGCAGCTCCACCGCGCGGTAGCTGACCTTCGCCGCGGCGCGGCCGGAGCGGCGATAGATTTCGGTCAGGCGCGCCACGTCCGCCTCGGCGACCTGCGGACTGAAAGGCGTCTTGGCGCGGCTGCGCACCTCAGACTGAAGATTCTCAGTCTTGAGCTTGCTGTTGCCCTCGAAGGCGACGCGGTTGATGTCGGGCGCCGCGATGGCCGGAATTGAAAGGGCCAGGAACGCGGCGACAACCGCAATCAGGAACGACGAAGATTTCCAAATGCCGCTGAAAGATTGCATGTAATGCTGGTCCTCGTCGCATCATCGCCGCCCAGGGCGCGGCGCGAACTTCATTCCGATGCGCGCTGGCGCAACGCGCTTCGCCGGAAGCCGGCGATTCCTTCTACAAGGTTTGCCCGACCCTGCAAATGCGCAACGGATATTGTTTTCGCAATTTGTCGAAGGCGTGACGTTAAAGCCACGATTCATGGTCAGCGTACGGTTAAAGTTCCCCGCCGCGCGTTAGGATCGTGTCGAAATTGAGTCTGAAACGGCGCTTTCGCGCGGCGCTCAAGAGCCGGCGCCGGTGAGCTTCTGAACGAGCCGCGCAATGTCGTTGTAAGTCGAGAAGACCATCAACGCGCAGACCATGGCGAGTCCGACGCGGAATGCCATTTCCTGCGCCCGCTCGTTGAGCGCGCGGCCGCGCGCCGCCTCGATCGCGAAGAACATCAAATGCCCGCCGTCGAGAAGCGGCACGGGCATGAGATTCAGCAGGCCGATCGATACGGAGAGAATCGCGATCAGGCTGAGGAAGGGCGCCATGCCGACCTTATAGGCCGCCTTCGCCATCTGCCCCGATGCTTGCGCGACGCCGATCGGCCCGGAAAGCTGATCCGCGCTCTCCCGCCCCGAGACGAGTCCGCCCACATATTTGCCTGTACGTTCGACGACGGACCACGTTTCGACGACCGCCTGTCCGAGGGCCGCGACGGGTCCGAAATGCTCCTGGCGAACGTCGTCGGGCGAAGCGCTCGCCCGCAAGCCGAGCTTGCCGATGCGAATCTTGCCGATGGCGCTCTCGACCTCGCGCCAAGCGGGAATCGCCGTGAGGGTCACATCCTCGGCGCCGCGCCGGACCACGAAGACGAGCGGTCGCTCGGCGGAGCCCGCGACGATCTCCTGCATTTTCGAGAAAGCGTCGATCGGCGCGCCGTCGATGCTGAGCACGAGATCGCCCGCCTTGAAGCCCGCCGCCTGCCCCGCGCCGCCTTCTTCGAGCGCGCCGATGCGCGGCGCGATCACCATGCGGCCATAGGCCCCGAATAGGATGGTGAAGATGGCGATCGCCAGGACGAAATTGGCGAAAGGCCCGGCGAAGACGATCGCCGCGCGCTTCCAGACGTCCTGCGCCGCGAAGGTCACCGCGCGCTCGGCCTCGGGCATCGCGCCGAGCGCGTCGGGGTCGGGCGCGCTCGCGCCATTCGCGTCGCCGTGGAACTTCACATAGCCGCCGAGCGGAATGGCGGCGACGCGCCAGCGCGTGCCGTGCTTGTCGATCCGCGCCCAGAGCTCGGGACCGAATCCGATGGAGAAGGCGTCGACCTTCACGCCGCACCAGCGGGCGACGATGAAATGCCCGAATTCGTGAACGAAGACGACCAGCGTCAGCACGATCACGAAGGGGATGACGTAGATGGCGAAACTCGTCAGCAGATTCAGCAAGGTATTCGCTCCGCACGGCCCGCGCCGCGCCGGCTTCGGCTATTGAAGGGTCAGCATGCCTGAAGGCGCGCGCCCGGCCAAGGCCGCGCGCGACCTTTCCCGCACTATATGGTCGACGGCGAGCGCATCCTCAACGCTCTCCGGCGCATTCGCCGTGCCGTCGCGCAGCGCCGCCTCGCAGGCCTCGGCGACGTGGCGGCTGATGCCGTCGAAGGGGATGCGGCGGTCAAGGAAGGCCTCGACCGCAATCTCATTGGCGGCGTTGAGCACCGTCGGCAAGCCGCCGCCCGACCGAAGCGCGTCAAGCGCCATTTGGAGAGCAGGAAAACGATCGAAATCAGGGGCTTCGAAGGTGAGCGTCGCGATCTTGGCGAGGTCGAGGCGCGGCGTCGGCGTCGTCAGCCGGTCGGGATAGCCGAGGCAATGGGCGATCGGCGTGCGCATGTCGGGCGCCGCCATGCCGGCCGTCACCGACCCGTCGGCGAAGGCGACGAGCCCATGGACGATCGACTGCGGATGCACGACGACTTCGAGCTTTTCCGCCGGCACGGAAAAGAGATGATGCGCCTCGATCAGCTCCAACCCCTTGTTCATCATGCCGGCTGAATCGACCGTGATCTTCGGCCCCATGGCCCAGTTGGGGTGATTCAGCGCCTCTTCGACGCTCGCCTGAGAGATGCGCTCCTTGCTCCAGGTGCGGAAGGGTCCGCCCGAGGCGGTGACGATCATGCGCTCGATGCGGGCGGGATCCTCGCCGCCCAGCGCCTGGAAAATGGCGTTGTGCTCGCTGTCCATGGGCAGGAGCCGCACGCCGGCCTCCATGGCCGCGCGCATGAAGGGAACGCCCGCGCAGACGAGGCATTCCTTATTGGCGAGCGCGACGTCGCGGCCGGCCGTCAGCGCCGCATAGGTGGGCTCGACGCCGGCCGCGCCGACGATGGCCGAGACGACGAGATCGGCGTCGCGCAAAGCGGCCTCGATCACCGCCTCCCGCCCCGCGGCGACCTGGGTGTTGGTGCCCGACAGCGCCTCTTTGAGCGCGTCATAGGCGTTCTCGTCGCGAATCGCCGCGAATTCCGCCTTCACCGCGCGGGCGACGCGGGCGAGCGCCTCGACGTCACGCCCCCCCGCGACGGCGGAGACCGAGAAGCCTTCCGGGTCGCGCTCCAAAAGATCGACCGTCGACCGGCCGATGGAGCCCGTCGCGCCGAGAAGAACGATGCGGCGGGGGGCGCGGGTTTGGGCGCTGATCTGTCCGTTTCCTTTGGCCATGACGCTCCGCCTACCAGAAGAAGAGGCCCGCCGCTACCGACGGTTCGCCGCGCAGCAGTCCCAGCGCCGCCGCGAAGACGCTAGCAAAGATGAAGCCGTCGAGCCGATCCATGACCCCGCCGTGGCCGGGGATGAGGCTGCTCGAATCCTTCACCCCGAAACGCCGCTTGACCGAGGATTCGAACAGATCGCCCGCCTGGGAGAGGGCCGCGGCGACAAGGCCGACGAGAAAGGTGCGCCATCCCGCGGCCTCGGCGCCGCCGCCGACATAGGCCGTAGCCAAGCCGAGCGCCGCGCCGGAAAGGACGCCCGTGACAGTCCCCGACCAGGTCTTGCCGGCCGAGACGCGGGGCCAGAGCTTGGGGCCGCCGATGAGCCTGCCGCCAAAATAGGCAAAAATATCGGTGCCCCACACGACGGCGAAAAGGAAGGCGATCGCGAGCGTTCCGACGTCGGGCGACTCGCGGATGAGGCAAACGGAAAAGGCGAGCGCGGCGGCGTAGAGCACGCCCGCGGCGGCCCAGACGCGCCGACCATTCCCCGCGACGGCCGCCGCGCCGAGCGCAAAAATCGCGATCGTGATCGCCGCCTGGCCGGCGAGGCCGGCGCGCCCCAGCGCC
>NZ_JAZHYN010000081.1:0-6608 GCF_036576025.1 Methylocystis borbori
CCCCTGAAGCCGCGCCCGTCGCGGCGTCCGCGCCGGAGCCTGTGGCCGCGCCGCCTCCGCCGGCCCCGCCGCCAAGCGACGGGCCTTTCGGCTTCGTCAAGCGCGCGGTGAATTCGGTCGGCTCCGCGATCGGGGTGGGCCACTAATCCCGCTTCCCAAGAGGCGAAACATGACGCCGACGCCGCGTGCGTCGGCGTTTCTTTTTTAAAAAGCGCTCTCTGTGGCCTTTGCCTTCGACGCCCGCCTGTCGCAAACTTCCCGGCCCTTTCTGGGCAGGAGATTTTAACGAATGGCTAAACCGACTCAGACCGACGCAGAGGCGGCCGTAAGGGTGCTCATCGAATGGGCGGGCGATGATCCCAACCGGGAAGGGCTGGTCGACACGCCGGCGCGCGTCGCGCGCTCCTATCGCGAGCTGTTCGCCGGCTATGACGTCGATCCGCGCGACTATCTCAAGCGCACCTTCGACGAGGTTGGCGGCTATGACGAACTCGTGGTCTTGAAGGATATTCGCGTCGTCAGCTTTTGCGAGCATCATCTGCTGCCGGTGACCGGCCGCGCCCATGTCGGCTATCTGCCGAACAAGCGCGTGGTCGGCATTTCGAAGCTTGCGCGCGTCGTGCACGGTTTCGCCCGCCGCCTGCAGATTCAGGAAAAGCTGACCGCCGAGATCGCCGAAGCGATCCAGGACATTCTGGAGCCGCAGGGCGTTGGCGTCGTCATTGAGGCCGAGCACAGCTGTATGACTCTGCGCGGGGTGAACACGACGGGCTCGCTCTTGACGACGAGCCGGCTGCTCGGCGTCATCCGCGACGACCCGCGCACCCGCGAGGAATTCCTCGGCATGGTGCACGGGAAGTGAGCCGCAAGGACATTTCGGTCCAAACGAAGGTCCGAAGCTTGCGACTCGACCCGAGGTCGGCGCAACGCCCCGACCGTAAATGTAACGGCGGGGCGTTTTTCGTCATATGACGGGCGTTAGGGCAGCAAGCAGCAATCGATCTTGCCCTTTGCCCTTTTTCACAATGATCAGTGATGATCGTTGTTCCGTTAGTCTCTGAGCGCGCTCTCCAGGCTCTGGACGCGAGCGTCGCGCGTCGCGAGCGGCGCGAGACCGAAACGCTCCTCGATCAGTTTGAGAATCGAAGTCGTGTCATGCGCGACATGATCGACGTTCGACCGCTGCAGTTTTTTCGAGATCAGGATCGTCGGAACGCGCGTGCCCGGCCCCCAGACGTCATAGGGTCCGATCCGGTTGGCGGCCGACGGCGGCGGGACATGGTCCCAAGCGCCGCCGAACTCATCATAAGTGATGATAATCAGCGTATCGTGACCGTTCGGCCCCTCAACGATCGCCTTCACCAGATCGACGAGATGGTTGCTGCCTCCTGTCTCACTCGTGTAGCCGGGGTGCTCATTCTCGGCGCCGAGCGGCTTGACGAAGCTGACCGCGGGGAGGCGTCCCCGCCTCGCCGCATCGAAAAATTGCGCCTCGTCGCGCAAATGATCGGCGCGCGCGGCTTTTCCCGGCGCATAGGCCGCGAAATAATTGAACGGGTGGTGATGGAACTGGAACAGCTTGTCGGGGCAGTTCGGAAAAGTCGCCGTCGGCATGGCATGGGGGTCTGCGCAGGACGGACCGGCGCCGTTCGTCCAGCCCAATGCGTTCTTGTCGCCATTGGCGTTGGACCACCCGCCCGCGTACCACGCCCAATCGACACGACGCGCCGACAGACGATCGCCGATCGTCGTATTGGTGAGCGGCGGCAGACGTCTGGCGTCGGCGGTTCCCGGCGCATAGGGCTGATAGAAAGGCTGGTTAGTGTTGATGGCGTAGTCGCCGCAAACCACGCCCGCCGGAGTCGCCGGACGACCGACTGGCGGATGGCAGGATGCGCTGAGCTGCGCATCCTTCGCCGCCGCCCCAAGCGGGCTCGCATAAAGCGGCGTGCTTGTCGGCATGCCGTTCACGTCGACCACAGAGTGGAAATCCGTCGAACCGCCGTCATTCGCAGCGCCAGCGAAGACGGGCGTCGCCGCCGCGATCAGCCATTGATGATTGAGAAAGGAGCCGCCGAAAGCCGCCTGAAAGAAATTATCGGCGATGACATAGTTCGGCGCGCGTCGGCCCTGTAGATATTTGTATAGCGGGAGTGCTTTTGTGTCGTAGTAGCCCATGGCGAGCCCGGCGGCGTCGCTGCCCGTCACATAGCGGTTTTGTTTGCCGCCGTTGATCTGGAACTGCTCATTATAGAATCGATGCACCAGGTCACGCGTGCAGCCGCCGGGCAGACCCGCTCCCTTAAGGAAGCCATTCGCAGCAGAAGCTCCGTAGGGATTCGGACAGGTCGTGTCCGTTGATGCGATGTAAGAGTCGATTTTGAACGGGGCGTTGGCGAAAGCGCTGACGAAAGCCGTCGCGGCGGTTGCATCTGTGCATGTCGTCGCCAAGGGCGTAGGCGAGGTCAGATTGACGTCGTTCTGCAGCAGACAAGAATAGGGCGTCGCTTGATTGTCGAAACGCACCTGCCGCGTATGCCAGAAATCGGCGAAGGAAAGGCCGTTAACCCGTTTCCCATTCACTGCGTCCCAGAGGCCGTAGAGATTATCGAAGCTATGATTTTCTTGGTATATGACAACGATATGATCATAGCTGCGGATCGAGTCAGCGCAAGCGCTTGACGCTACACAGCTCACCGCAAATGCTACCAAGCCCCTCAGGCTTTCCTTGAGCAGCATGTCCCGCCTCCATTTGGTTGATGGCGGGCTTGTGCTTAGCTTGGCCAAATTTCCTATTGATGACCCATAAATGACGGATTGAACAAAGCCTGTCCCGAGTAGGAGTCGGCAAAATGTTGCGGCGCCTGTGAGATTGCGCGGCCGCCTTGGGAAATCCCAAAACCTTGAACCGTCACTACGGCCCAGAGAAAACCGAGACGGCTAGCAGAAAGGCCCGAGGCATGCCGACAGAGCATGCGATGCTGGGCGCTTCGACCCGCCATTCAGCGCATTGCGAGTCGGATTGAACAATCGGGCGCCATGGCGGCCGTTCGATCGTTTCGCCGCCAGGCTCCTTGCGAATAGAAAGATATCGCTATGTCAGCGTCGTCTTCAGCTCCGCGACGATCGCGTCGCCCATCTCTCTCGTTGAGACGGTCGAGGCCGCGTCGCCCTTGATGTCGGCGGTGCGCAGGCCCTTGGCGAGGACGCCGGCGATCGCCGCGTCGATGGCGTCGGCGGCTTGCGGCAGATCGAAGGAATAGCGCAGCGCCATGCCGAGCGAGCCGATCATGGCGATGGGATTGGCGACGCCGCGCCCGGCGATGTCCGGCGCCGAGCCATGGCAAGGCTCATACATCGCATGGCGCTTGCCCGCTTCATTCGCCGCGCCGAGCGAGGCCGAGGGCAACATGCCGAGCGAGCCGGTGAGCATGGCGGCTTCGTCCGACAGCATGTCGCCGAAGAGATTGTCGGTGACGATCACGTCGAACTGTTTGGGCCAGCGCACGAGCTGCATGCCGAGCGCGTCGGCGAGCATATGTTCGAGCGTGACGTCGGCATATTCGCGCTTGTGCAGCGCCGTGACGACCTCGCGCCATAAGAGGCCCGATTTCATCACATTGGCCTTGTCGGATGAGGTGACCTTGTTGCCCCGCTTGCGCGCGAGTTCGAAGGCGACGCGGGCGATGCGCTCGATCTCGTAGGTTTCATAGACCTGCGTATCGACGCCGCGCTTCTGGCCATTGCCGAGGTCGACGATCTCCTTGGGCTCGCCGAAATAGACGCCGCCCGTCAATTCGCGCACGATCATGATGTCGAGGCCGTCGACGATCTCCCGCTTCAGGGACGAGGCGTCGGCGAGCGCCGGATAGCAGATCGCCGGGCGCAGATTGGCGAAGAGGCCCAAATCCTTGCGCAGCCGCAGCAGTCCCGCCTCCGGGCGCACGTCATAGGGCACGCCGTCCCATTTCGGCCCGCCGACGGCGGCAAGCAGCACGGCGTCCGCCGCCTGGGCGAGCGCCATGTCGGCCTCGCTGATCGCCTGTCCATGCGCGTCATAAGCCGAGCCGCCGACGAGCCCGCGCTCGATCTCGAAGCGCGCCACGCCCGCCTCGCCAAGGAAGGCGAGAATCTTCTCGGCCTCGGCGGCGATTTCCGGACCGATGCCGTCGCCAGGCAGGAGCAGCAGCTTGTAAACGGACATGAAACCCTCTTCCCCATGGTTAAGACCCGCGCCGTCAATAGAGGGCGCGGCGAGGCGACGCAACCGCGCAGGCCCGCTCGTTTCTCTGCGACAATTGGCGCGGCGCATCCCCCTTGCCGCGCGGCGCGAAGCCGTGCAGCTTGAAAAAGGTCAATGGACAGGGCCTTCGCGATCAGGCGCGCCGACGAACGAGCGAGCCGGGGCGGAGGCTATCGGCCGGAAACGAGGGAGAAGCGCTCATGAAAAGCTTGAAGATCGCCGCGCTGACGCTGGTCGGCGCGCTGGCTCTGTCCGCGCCTGCAAAGGCCTTTTGCTTATTGGGGTGCGAGCCGACCGAAGCCGACGCCCGCAAGGTGTTCGAGAATGTCGTCAAGAAGAAATTCGACGAGAACGCCGTCGTCGGCAATTTCAAGGTGGACCGCTTCTGGCGCCTCGACGTCGAAGGCGCGGGGCATAAGGGCGTCGAATTCTACTTCACCGCCGACGTGACCTTCCCGAAGGGCGCGCATCTCGAATGCAAGCCCGAAGGCGGCGCGGTGAAGGAAGGCTGTTCGGCGAGCAATTATTTTTCGACGACGATCCAGAACCAGATGATCAAGGACAAGCAATATATCGAGCCGGGCAAGACCTTAACCTTCAAGGACGAAACCCGTTTCGACCAGGGAGACGGCGGCTGGAAAGGCCAGGACGGGAATAAATATTAGGACCCTGAGGCTATCGGCGCGCCATTAGCCGCCTTTACGAGGTTTGGGGTCGAATTCCCCAAGCCTCTCTTTGGATTCGCGTCATCCCCTGACCGCAAATTTCTTGAACCGGCGCCCGGTCGAGGATACAGAATAAAAACAGCAAGCTTTACTGTTATCACGAAGCGCTAATCGCCGCAGAAACATGAACGGAAGTAAGGCGCAGCTAATGACGTTTCTTCGCTACGTTAAATCGATTCTACCTAAAATGGAGGCTAAAAAGCCAGATTTCTCCTCGATTTACCCCGTAGAACTATCGGCCGAGGAAAAGAAATTACTGGATTACGTCATTAAAAAAAAATTGACCATGGTCTCCCCCATGAGGCTTTGGGCCACTCTAATGGCTTGCAAGCACGTAATCGAACGAAATGTCCAAGGCGATTTTGTGGAATGCGGCGTATGGAGAGGCGGAAACGCCCTGATCGCCGCCAGTATATTTAAGATGTATTCCGAAAAGAGGAATATATATTTATTTGACACATTTTCCGGCATGACGGCTCCCACCAGTTTTGACACTCAGATACTCGACGGCTCCGCAGCGATCGACGAGTTTTTGCGCTCCCGAAAGGACGGCCATACCGATTGGTGCTATGCGTCCCTTAAAGATGTGAGACAAAATTTTGCCGATGCTGGCGTATTGGATGAAAATATAAAGTTTGTTGTTGGCGATGTATTGAAAACTTTAGAGCGCGATGAATGCTTGCCTAGTTCGATATCTGTCTTAAGGTTGGATACGGATTGGTATGAATCGACCAAGAAGGAGCTTGATATATTATATCCTAAATTGTCAGTGGGCGGCGTATTGCTCATCGATGACTACGGCTACTGGTCCGGATCAAAAAAGGCTACGGATGAATATTTTGCTCGCAATGGAGGCAGGCCTTTTCTCCAATATACCGATCATGACGGCAGGGCGGGCGTGAAGTATTAGGGCGGATCCAGGACGGCATTTTTTAATGTTTAGAAGCTGGATAAATTTGGTTGGGCCGTATGATTGCCGGACGCCCGTCAATTGCGTTGGCGCGGACCTTCGTGCTCCCACCGTCGGAAGCAGAATGCCGTCGGCGCGCATCGAATGACGCGGGCGCAACGCCCGATAATCCGCCTTTTTAAGCCTGCCGTGCGGGCTTTCGCCCCTTCCTTGCGCAGGAAGCTTGGTGTAGAACGCCGCACAAGATTTATGCGCGTGGCCGTTTTCCCGGCGCGCGCCGGGAAGAGGTCACATGCAGCAGGTCATTATCGCGATCCATCTGATGGTGGTGACGGCGCTCGTCATTCTCGTGCTTTATCAAAAGTCCGAGGGCGGCGCGCTCGGCATGGGCGGCAGCGGCGTCTTCACCGGCCGCGGCCAGGCGAATGCGCTCACCCGCGCCACCGGCATTCTCGCGACGATCTTCTTCATGACCAGCATCGCGCTCACCGTGCTGCCCGCCTGGGAGCGCCGCGCCGCGGGCGGCGACGACTGGACCAAGGCGGTCGACCCGGGGTCGATCCAGTTGAAGGAAATCAAGAAGCCCGACGCCGCCGGCGGCGAGGCCGCGCCCGAAAAGGCGCCAGAGCCCGGCAAGGACAGCATTTTCGACCAGCTTCAGCGCGCCCAGCAAAAGCGCCAGCAGAGCGCGCCGGTAGAGGCGCCGCCGCCGGCCGCCCCTGCGCCGGCC
>NZ_JAZHYN010000082.1:0-5365 GCF_036576025.1 Methylocystis borbori
CGCCTGCGGCGCCGCCCGGCGCGGCGGCTTCCGCCATCGCCAATCATTTCCACGCCTGCATGCAGCGCGCCGCCGCCAACGCCTATCCGGAGTCGCAGGCGCCGCGCACCGCGCGCATCGCCTATCGGGCGACATTCAGCGCATCGGGACAGATGACGGCCTATTCCATCACGCCGTCCGGCAATGGCGCTTTCGACGCCGTCGCCAATCGCCTCGGCGGACGCTGTGGCTCGGTGCCCTCTCCCGGCAAACCCGTCGCGCTTTCCGGCGCCCTCACCTTCAGCCCCTGACAGTGAATGAAAAGAGGAAAGGCAGACTAATGGCAGATCCAGTGACAGCGACCGCTTCGGCCGCCTTGGCGCATACGCTGACTCCGGTCGAATTGTTCTTGCAAGCGGACATCGTCGTCAAGGCGGTGATCGTCCTGCTCATCATCGCTTCGGCCTGGGGTTGGGCGGTGATCGCCGAAAAGCTCATTCGGCTCGGCCTTCTGCATCGGCGCGCCACGCGCCTCATCGATAGCATTCAAGGCGGCCTGCCTGTGACGGCCGTCGCGGAAAGCTTCGCGCAAGCCTCGCCCAATGATCCGTTCGTTCAGGTCTATCGCGCGATGGTGGACGAACACGCCCGCTCGGCGGACCTCGTCTATACGGAGGCGCAGCGGGACTCGCTGCAGGAACGCGTGCATCGCGTCGCGCAGCTCGCGAGCTCCAGCGCGCTCGACCATTTGCAGGCGCGTCTTCCCGGCCTTGCGACCATCGGCGCCGTCGCGCCCTTCGTCGGCCTCTTCGGCACCGTCTGGGGCATCATGAATTCGTTCCAGGGCATCGCCGCGTCGAACAATACGAGCCTCGCCGTCGTCGCGCCCGGCATCGCCGAAGCGCTGTTCGCCACGGCGCTCGGGCTTGTCGCCGCCATTCCCGCGGTCATCTTCTACAATCGCATCAGCGGCGACATCTCCGCTTATGGCAAGCGGCTCACCGCTTTCATCGGCGTGTTCGAAGTCGAACTTTCCCGTCAACTGTCAACGAGAGGAGAGCGCAATGGCCTTCGCGTTGCGTAAGCATGATGATGAATTCGATTCGCGGCCCATCGCGGACATCAACGTCACGCCGCTTGTCGACGTCATGCTGGTGCTGCTCATCGTCTTCATGGTCGCCGCCCCGCTCATGACGGCGGGCATTCCGGTCGATCTCCCGAAGACCCAAGCCAAGCAGCTTAACGACCAGCAGCCGCCGATCGTGGTCAGCGTCGACGCCAATGGCGTGTTCTTCGTCGACAAGACGGAAGCGACGGGGACCGACGGCCTGCTCCTGGCGCTCCGGACGAACAGCGAGAACAATCGCGATCGCCGCGTCCATGTGCGCGCCGACAAGGCCGTGGCCTACGGCAAGGTCGCCGAGGCGATGGGCGTGATCAACGCCGCGGGCTATCTGAAAGTCGCCCTGGTTTCGGAGGCCGGGGGCAACGGGTTGGGCGCCAAGGCCGCATCGGCGATCCCCTAGCAAGTTCCAAAAAAGTTGACGGACTTTTTCGATCAACTTTGGCGCGATTTCTTATCGATCGGCCGATTTCGTTCGATCGGAAAGCGCGCTTGGCGCGCCTGTCGTCCCGGGTTCGGTCCGCGGTAATTCCTCTCCGCGACCCGTCAAAGCCGGATCCGGGACGATTCCTCAAAATTCGTCCACAGCCTGTTGAATTTCTAATAAGCCATTCTTATTTCAATTAAATCTGGCGCGCCGGCGCTCCTTGTCGGCGCGATCGCGCTTAGGAGGCCTGTCGCTGCGCGCTTTTCCATTTCGATCCTGTATGATAGCTGGGCAAAAGGGCGCTTAGCCGGGATTCGGCGCGGCCGCGAGCCTAGGGGGTTCGCGAAGGCGACGCAGCGATTTCAAAGAATGCTCTCGAACAAAGCGAAATATGGATTAAAGGCGCTCATCCACTTGGCCAAGGCCGAGGGGCAATGCCTCGCGGGCGACATAGCGGAAGCCAATAATATTCCCCGCAAGTTTCTCGACGCCATTCTGGTGGAGCTGCGCAACGCCGGCATTCTCAACAGCCGGAAAGGGAAGGGCGGCGGCTACCATCTGGCGCGGCCGGCGGAGAAGATCACCGTCGGGCAGATCATCCGCATTCTCGACGGTCCGCTCGCGCCGATCGCCTGCGCCAGCCGCACCGCCTATCAGCGGTGCAAGGATTGCCCGGACGAAAACGCCTGCGCGATTCGCGACGTCATGCTCGACGTGAGGGATTCCATCGCGCTGATCCTCGACCGCACCAGCATCGCCTCGCTGCGCAATCGCGGCAATCGCGAGGCCCATGCGCTGCTGAGGTGAGCGCGCGCGAAGAGAACATTTTCCGCCGAGGTAGATGCCGGTTGGCGTAGAAAATTTTTCAATTCAAGAAGCGCGAAGCGCGTTCAAGAATCGATGCTTCGCAAACGCGCGCTCGGCCGCGCTTATTTAGGTTTGGGCCAGTTGAGGTCGGACTCGCCGCCGACCGGCGTTGTCTCGACGGGACCAACGCCGATGATCTGGACGATGACTTCTTCGTCCCCCGCGCCGTCCCAATGCACGCCATTGGCGGGATGCAGCATGTAAGAGCCTTCCTTGAGCGGGACGGCGTTCTTGAAATCGAGTTTCTCTCCAACGCCCGTCCACCAGACGCCCTTGATCACGGTGGCGTGGCGATCCTGCGAATGAAAATGCGGATTGGAATGAGAGCCGGGCGGGAATCTGTTGCGCACGACATAGAAGCCCGGCTTTGAAGGATCGCCATAGAGAATCGCCTGCGACGGACCGGCGCCGAGCGGACTCTTGAAAGGCGTCTGCTCGGGGAGGATGCGCAGAAAACCGCCATCCGTCTCGGCGACGACCGGCAGGCATACCGCCAGACTCAAAAGCCCGGCCCCGATCGACGCTTTCGTTACGATGCCCATGGTCTCTCCTTTGGAAATCGCGCCTTCCTTCGACAAGCGCTAAAAATTTAGAGCGCGCGTTCCGCGAAAAACCGGATTCCGTTTTTTCGCAGCGCGTTTCAGCGGGCGACCCCGCGCGCGTCGACGTTGAGGTAGGCGATCCGATAGTGGCGATCCAGCAGGGCGAGCTCCGAGGACGCCTCGATCAAAGCATGCGCGCCATAGATCAGGAAAAGCGCGAGCGACATGATGAGGAGGATGGGCGCGGCGAGAGGCATCTCAATTTCCTCGCGTCGCCTGGGGAAGGCCACGACATTCGACGCATGCGTCGAATTTACGCTCTTTCTTGCGCTTCTCATTCTCGTTTCCCTCGCACGAACGAGCCGCTCCAGTTACAAGAATAGAGCAGGATTCACGTTTGCGACGCGCTCGCAAGGCGATTCCGCTCAAAGGACCGCGCTCTAGCCAAGGGTTGAAAGCGCCAGGGCGGCGCTGCGCGCTTCTTCCGCGCTGCCGAAAATCTGCTTCTCCAGCGCGCTGAAGGTCTGCGTGACCGCATAGAAGCGATAGCCTTCTGCGGCCAGGCTGACGATGCCTATGGCGTGGGTCCCGATTTTGATCACATAGACGTGAAACATGGCGCTCCCTCGTTTCCCCTCTGTCACTTCTCTTTCGTCGAGACGCGGAAGCTGGCATTGTCCGGCGGCGCGACCGGCGTCTCGCTATGCGGCGTTCCTTCCGGCGCCCAGTCATAAGGAACGGGCTGCGCCCGATAGACCGCGTAGTTGAGCGTCTCGCGCCCGGTCTCCTGATCCTTGCCGCGGCGCGGATAGGGATTGATGTATTCCCAGACGATGTCGCCTGCCGGCGTCACTTGAAAGAAGCGTCCGATCTGGCCTTCGTCGATGAAGGTGTTGCCGTTGGGCAGGCGCCGGGCGTTGCTGATATGCGTGCTGCGGAAGCTCCAGCCGGGATTGCCCGAGTTCGCGCCGGTATATTGCCAGACGATTTCTTTCGTCGTCGGATTGATCTCGAGAACGCGCGAGCCGCCGGTGTAGCTCAATGCGGCGTGCGGATAGCCGGCCTCGCCCTGATTGTCGAATAGGAGCAGATTGCCCGCGCCTGGCAGTCCCTTGGGAATGAGGTGCGCGTCGTGCTGGCCGGAAATCTGGTCGACCGGGCGGGGAAGCTTGCGCGAAGCCGCTCCTTCCTGCGCGATCGGCGGATAATGGGGTCCGAGCGTCCAGACGATTTTGCGCGTCTTGCGGTCGATGATCGCGATGAAATTGGCGTTGCGCGAATCGAAGATCAGATTGTCGGGCGCAAATCGCTGGTCGCCCTGGTCGAACCAGTGATTGGGGCCGACGGGCTTCAGATCGTTGACATGAAGATAGTCGGCGTTCTTTGAGGCCTTGAGGAGCTTCAATTCCTCCGGGGCGAAGCCGATTTCGTCGAGATGGTCGGAGGCCGCCCAGGTCCAGACGATCTCCCCTTCGGGATTGACTTCATAGGCGACGTCGTCGAGCGCCTGGGGGGCCGCGAACCCCGGCAGCGGATAGATGATATTGGCGAGCACGAGCGTATTGCCATTGGGGAGACGCTCGATGTCGTGATGCTGCTGCGCGCGGCCGCCGGGCGCGCTTGCGCCGAAGTCCCAATGCTTCTTGCCGTCCCAGTCGATCTCGCCGACCGTCTTGCGGATGCGCGTCTGAACGCGCCCGGGAACGAGATCGGTTCCCTTGCCTTCCTCGGTTTCGAGCGTGACGAAAATATGCCCGCGCCGGCCGCCGAGGAGCGCGGGGTCGATGAAGGCGACCGGCTGTCCGCTGTATTTCCAGTCGCGGACGATATTGCCGTTAAGATCAATGAGGCGGGAAATATCGTCGCCGCCCGCGAAAAGAACGAAGGAATTATAGGCGCGGGACGGATCGTAGATCGTCGTGCCCGTCGGATACACGCTGGGCTCGGCGCGGACGGGAAAGAGGCCCGCGCGTAGGAAAAAGAAGAAGAAAAACGCCGTGGTCAGCGCGAGCAGGCGCAGCTCAAGGCTCGGTCGCAAGTGTTTCGCGCATTTTGTCGTCGCCGCCATCTCGCTTGCTCCCTCGCTCGACCATTAGCGTTTGACGAAATCGATTATAATCCTAGTCATCTAATATGCAATAGATAGGGACGGCCAAAAATTTATGCCAATTTTATGGGGCTAGTCCGGTATGAGCGCCCTTGAAAATATATATAATTTATGTAGTGTTTGGCCCATCAGGAGTCCCCGCCGGCCGTCCAATAGGAGCGCTCGAATGTCCAATCGCATCGCCAGCTATATTCCGCCTGCGAAGCCGGGGCGGGGCCGGATTTACGATTCGATCACGCAGACGATCGGCGACACGCCGCTGGTGCGGCTCGACCGGCTGACGCGCGCCAAGGGCGTCAGGGCCAATCTTCTCGCCAAGC
>NZ_JAZHYN010000083.1:0-4957 GCF_036576025.1 Methylocystis borbori
CGGCCCCGCATCGGGCTTGGGCGGCGCGACTGGCGGCGGCGGCGGAGCGGCCGCATTTTCGGCCGCCGGCGGGACGGCGGTTTCCGGGTCGATCGTCACCCGCCGCACGCCGGGAGCGCTGGCGATATCGGCGAGGAGCGCGGCCTCGGCGGCGACCTTCCCTGCCGCGAGGCGCACGTCGCGGCCAAGGACGCTGACCTGGGCCGCGTCGACGCCCGCGCGCTCGCTCAGGATAATGATCCGCCGGCGCAAATCCTCGCGATAGGCGGGCTGCGCGATAAGCGCCGCGCCCAGAAGGACGAGGCCCGCCGGAATGAGGCCCAGGGCCCAGCCCTCATGCCATTTGAGCGAGCCGCCGGAGAGCATCGCGCCGCAGGCCGCGCCCGAGAGAAAGATCGCATAGACGGCGAGCGCGCTTTCGAGAAAGAGTCCGGTCTCGCCCGGCAGCGCGCCGAGCGCCGCGACGAGAACGCCGACGAAAAAAGCGAGCCCGCTCCAGACGAGCCAGCGCGAGACGGCGGCGCTCGCCGCGCGGCGCGTCACCGCCCCGGTGACGACGCCGATAAGGAAACAGGCGAGAAGCCAGAATTTCAGATGAATCAGATAATCGAGCATGGCGGAAGCTTACGCCGACCGGCCCCGCCGCTCCAGCGCAGAGAACGTCAAATTAGTTACACGCGCATCGGCATCAGCACGTAAAGCGCGCTCGCGCCGTCGCGGTCCTGCACCAGCGTCGGCGAGCCGGGATCGGCGAGCTTGAAAAGCGCCGTGTCGCTGTCGAGCTGCTGGGCGATGTCCAGGAGATAGCGGGCGTTAAAGCCGATATCGAGCGGCGGCCCGTCATAATCGGCCTCCAGCTCCTCGACCGCCGATCCCTGGTCGGGATTGGTGACGGAGAGAATGAGTTTGCCTTCGGAGAGCGCAAGTTTCACCGCGCGGCCACGCTCGGAGGAAATCGTCGAGACGCGATCGACGGCTTTCGCGAAAGCGTCGCGCTCGACGGTGAGGCGCTTGTCGTTGCCGGCGGGAATGACCCGGGCGTAATCGGGAAAAGTGCCGTCGATGAGCTTCGTCGTCAGCAGCGCGTCGCCGAAGGCGAAGCGCATCTTGTTCGTCGAGAGTTCGACCGAAACGTCGCCCTGCGCGTCCTCGATCAGCCGCTGCACTTCGGTGACCGCCTTGCGCGGCAGGATGACGCCCGGCATGCCCTCGCTGCCCTTGGGCGCCGGCAATTCGAGCCGCGCGAGGCGATGGCCGTCGGTGGCGACGGCGCGCAGCATCGGCTGGCCCTCGACGTCGAGCGTATGGATGTAGATGCCGTTGAGATAATAGCGCGTCTCTTCGGAGGAGATCGCGAATTGCGTCTTCTCGATGAGCCGCTTCAGATCGGCTGGCGCCAGCGTGAAACTATGGCTGAAATCTCCCGACGTCACGTCGGGGAAATCGCTTTCCGGCAGACTCGACAGGCTGAATCGCGAACGCCCCGAGCGGAGCGTCAATTGCCCCGCGTCGCCGGTCGCCTCCAGCGAAACCTGCGCGCCCTCGGGCAATTTGCGCACGATGTCATAGAGCGTATGCGCGGGCAGCGTCGTCGCGCCGGGCTGCGCGACTTCGGCGACAGCCTTTTCGGTGATTTCGAGATCGAGATCGGTGGCCTTGAGCGTCAGCGCGCCATCCTTGGCGGAGAGCAGCACATTGGCGAGAATGGGGATCGTCGTGCGCCGCTCCACCACACGGTGAACATGGCCGAGCGCCCGCAATAGCGCCGCTCTCTCGATCGTGACCTTCATCGCCGGGAAATCCATTCCGCAGTTAAATGCGGCGCGGCTCATGGCCGCGCCGGGGGCGAAGACTTTGGCGCGGCGGCGCTTGAAGCGCAAGGGCAGGCCGATATTCTAAGTCGGCGATTGTGAATAACTGTCCCCCATCCTTGCCGCGGCGAGAGTTGGAAGTTTTGAAGGGATAAAACGATGAAGATTTTTCGGATTCTTTTGGGGTGCCTGTTTTGGGCGGATCTCGCTCACGCGGAGATCATCAAGATCGAAAGCTCCTCCGTGCCGGCCGCCCACGGAATGTATGTGAAAAGCCCAAGCGAAATCTGGCTTGCCGATACGTATAACAAACGGAATGCCGGAAGCCAGGTCTACGATTATAGCGGAAATGTCGTGAAGGGCGCGGCCCATGGGGATGGCGTCGCGGGCATCGCGAAGCACCCGCGCCAAGACCTCTACGCCTTCTGCGACGTCATGGGCTCGCAGGTGTATTGGCTAAATTCAAACGGCGATAAGATTCGCGTTCTGGCGATTCCAAATCCATGGAACGCAAGGTGGACGCCCTCGGGGGACGCGATGTTCGTCGTGACTTATGGGGGCTCCGTTCTGCGCATTTCGGGAGAAGGCCGAAGCGATGAAATCATTCACGGGCTGGACACGCCTTTCGATATCGCCCCCATAGGAGAGACTTCGCTTTGGGTCAGCGAACAAGGGAAGGCCGGCAAGGGGCGCGTCTGTTTTTATGACAAAGCGGCTTCCAGCGAAGCATATGAGAAGATCATCTGCAATCAAGGGGTTGATCTCGACAACCCGGAAGGGCTCTGGCCTTTAAGCGATGGGTCGGTCTTGGCCGTTGATACGGACAGCGGCGCTCTCGTCAAGATCGGTAAGAACGGCTCCACGATCGTGTTGGCGAAAGATCTCGGCCTTCCGATTCTTGTCCAACTCATGGAGGAAGGTCAGTGGGTGGTCTTCACCAATCGCTCGAACATTGGGCCCGCCTTAATCTTTGGGCGGTCGAAAGCACTGCTTTAGAAAACGCTTGTGAGTTGACGGAAATCTGGACCAGCCGCCCTTAACCGGCCCTTAAACGGCCTTCGTTACGCTGCACGAAGCGTTTTAGGCCATTCGGCGGCGACGGGCGAGATTTTCGATGGCGCGCATCGACAGGCGTCGCGAACCCAGGTTCGACGACAGCGACGACGACGGCGTGCTGCGCGCCGAACGCCGGCCGAAGCGCGCGCCAGCGCGCGCGAAACGACGTCAGTCCCGCTCCTTCTTCGGCGCGCTCGTTTATTGGAGCTTCACGCTGGGCCTCTGGGGCGCGATCCTCGGCGGCGGCCTCGCCGTCTATTACGGCTCCCGCCTGCCGCCGATCGACCAGCTCGCCGTGCCCAAACGCCCGCCCAATATCGCGATCATGGATGTAAACGGCGAACTCCTCGCCAATCGCGGCGACACCGGCGGCGCGGCGGTGCGGCTGACGGACCTGCCGCCCTATGTGCCGAAAGCTTTCATCGCGATCGAGGACCGCCGCTTCTATTCGCATTGGGGCGTCGATCCGGTTGGCGTCGGCCGCGCCATCATGCGCAATGTCTCGGGCGGCGGCGCGGTGCAGGGCGGTTCGACGCTCACGCAGCAGCTCGCCAAAAATCTCTTCCTGACGCAGGAGCGCACCATCTCGCGCAAGATTCAGGAGGCGATCCTCGCGCTTTGGCTTGAGCACAAATATTCCAAGGACCAGATCCTCGAACTCTATCTCAATCGCGTCTATTTCGGCTCCGGCGCCTATGGCGTCGAAGCCGCCGCCGAACGCTATTTCGGCCATGACGCGAAAACGCTCACCCTCTCCGAAGCCGCGCTGCTCGCGGGGCTGATGAAGGCGCCAAGCAAACTCGCGCCCGACCGCAATCCCGAAGGCGCCGCCGAGCGCGCGGCGCAGGTCGTCGCCGCCATGGCGCAGGAAGGCCATATCACCGAGGCCATGGCCAAGGCGGCGCTGGCGCGGCCGGCCCAGGCGCGCCGCGACATTGGCGCGGGCTCGATCAATTACGCCGCCGATTATGTGATGGACGCGCTCGACGACACCATCGGCGCCATCGATCAGGACATCGTCGTCGCGACGACGATAGACTCGCGCATGCAGATGGCGGCGGAAGGCGCGCTCACCCAGGAGCTCGACGAGAAGGGCGCGAAATTCGGCGTCACCCAGGGCGCGCTGGTCGCCCTCGACCCCAATGGCGCGATCCGCGCGCTGGTTGGCGGACGCGACTATTCGCAAAGCCAGTATAACCGCGCCGTGTCGGCGAAGCGCCAGCCGGGCTCCGCCTTCAAGCCCTTCGTCTATCTCGCCGGGCTCGAGAACGGCCTGACGCCCGATTCCGTGCGCGAGGACGGACCGCTGAATGTGAAAGGCTGGCGCCCGGAAAATTACAGCCATGAATATTTCGGCCCGGTGACGCTGACCAAAGCGCTCTCGCTCTCGCTCAATACGGTCGCGGTGCGCGTCGGTCTCGAAGTCGGGCCGAAGACCGTGGCGAAGACCGCGCATCGCCTGGGCGTGCAATCGGACTTGCAGGCGAACGCCTCCATCGCGCTCGGCACGTCGGAAGTGACGCCGCTGGAGCTCGTGGGCGCCTATGCGCCCTTCGCCAATGGCGGAATCGGCGTGCAGCCCTACGCCATCACCAAGGTCACGGCCGCCGGGGGCAAGACGCTCTACCAGCGCAAGAACTTTTCGCTCGGCCGCGTCGTCAGCCCGCAGAATGTGGCGATGATGAACGACATGATGCGGGAGACGCTGCTGACCGGCACGGCGCGCCGGGCGGAGCTTTCGGGCTGGGAGGCGGCGGGCAAGACCGGCACGAGCCAGGATTTCCGCGACGCCTGGTTCATCGGCTATACGAGCCGCCTCGTCGCCGGCGTCTGGCTCGGCAATGACGACAATTCGCCGACGAAGAAGGCCTCCGGCGGCAATCTGCCGGTCGAAATCTGGAGCCGCTTCATGACGGTCGCCCATAAGGGCGCGCCGGTCGCGGGACTGCCCGCGGGCGCCTGGCGCTCCGAGACGGGCGCCATGCCGGAGGAGATCGCGAAGCCCATCGACGATCTCATCGGGCTCTTCACCGGCGAGCCGAAGCCCGCGCCGCGCCGCGAGGCGCGGCCGGCGCCGCGTCCCATGGTCC
>NZ_JAZHYN010000084.1:0-4916 GCF_036576025.1 Methylocystis borbori
GCGGCGGCGGCGCCGCCCGCCGTCGAGGGCCGCGCCACGCTGCGCCTCGCGGCGACGCTCACCGCCAACGATCAGCAACATGTGCGTTCCGGCGTCGTCTGGCGCGTGTTCGAGGAGCGGGCCGAGGCCGACGGCTCGCATAAGCTCGTCGCGCAATCGGAAGAGGCGACGCCGACGCTGGCGCTGCCGGACGGCGCCTATGTCGTCCATGCGGCCTATGGCCTTGCGGGCGTCACGCGCCGCGTCGTCATCGAGGGGCGCAATATTTCTGAGCGCGTGCCGCTCAACGCCGGCGGCCTGCGGCTCATCGACATGCTGGGCGAGGCGCAGATCCCGGCGCAGCGACTGTCCGTCTCGATCTATGTGCCGGAGCGCGGCAATTCCGAAGCGAAGCTCGTCCTCGCCAACGCCAAGGCCGACGAGGTCATCGCCCTTCCGGAAGGCTCCTATCACGTCGTCTCGACATTGCTCGATACCGGACAAAGCGCGCAGGGCGGCGGCGCCAACGCCACCAACTCCGTCGTGACCGCGGATTTGAAAATCCCCGCGGGCAAGCTCATTGAAGCGACCTTGCGCCACCACGCCGCGACCATCACCTTGAAGCTCGTGAAGCAGCGGGGCGGCGAAGCGCTCGCCAATACCAGCTTCTCGGTGCTGACCCCCGGCGGCGACGTGATCCGCGAATTGATCGGCGCCTTCCCCTCGCTTGTCTTGGCGGAGGGCGAATATGTCGCCATCGCACGTAACGAGGGCAAGACCTATCAGGGGCATTTCAAGGTGCAGTCGACGAAGGACGCGGATGTCGAGATCGTCATGCGCGATCACACGGAAGAAGAGCGTCCCCAATAAACGAAAAACGCCGCCCGGCGAACCGGGCGGCGTCCTTATGTCGGGACTGTTGGGGGAACTGTCCCTCTTAGAGCAGCGAGAAGGGGACGATCACGTCCATGTTGAACATGCCCTGCGACCGGCTCGAGCCGCTGCGGTTGAAGAAGGGCGCGACGCCATTGACGGCGGTGTCCCAGCGCACTTCCGGACGGAGGATCAGCCCCGAGATCACCGGCATCTTCGGCAGTTCCGGCGTGATCGTCGCGCCGAGGGTGAGCGCCAGATAGCTCGTGCCCGTATAGACCGGCGTATTGGCGAACAGGCCCGTGCCCAGGTTCCGGCTGATGCAGGACGGGCACCAGAACCCATGCGCCAGATTGACCGCGTCGAAATAGCCCGGGAAGGCGGCGACGAAGAAGTTGTTGTTGTCCCGGAAGAATTCGGCGCGGGCGTTGAGCTTGAAGATGTCGTTGAGCTTATAGGACGCATATTGGGCGATGCCGAAGGCGGTCGCGCCCATCGGATAGGCCGGCGCCGTTCCCCAGAAGCCGGTGCCGGTGATCGCATTGGCCGCGGCCCAGGCTTTCTGCGGCAGACCGAAGGAGCTGTTGTTCCAGCCCGTTTCATACATGAAGCTCATGTCGGTCACGAACGTCAGATATTCGGTCGGCTTCCAGGTCGTCGTTATGTTGTTGTACGAACGGATCGTCGAATTGACGTTGCAGGCGCAGCCGGTCGGGCTGCCGAAGCCGCCCTGATTGACGGGCCAGCCCGCCGTAAGGACCGTCGGCCAGCCAGCGTCGGTGAAAGGCGTGCCGACGAAGCCGACGGGCCAGCCGACGCCGAGCGGATCGGTCTGCCTCGCATTCTCCGGTCCCGTATGCGTAATCGCCAAAATGGTGAGTTCGCCGTCAAGCAGGTTGAAGCCAAAGCCGCCGTGGAACGAGGCGGCGGCGTTATTGTCGCCCGGCCAGCCGAGGCTCGTGTTCACGCCGCTGGTCACGCCCGTGTAGACGTCGAGCCAGCTGTTGACATGCGAGGTCACCATCGCGCCCGTGTGAATGAAGGGCCCGAAGTTGAACATGTAAGAGTGGCTGTAGAAGAGGTTATCCTTGGCGTAGATGAGTTCGGCGCCGTTATAGGTCGTGAACATGCCAAGCTTGACGTCGATGCCGCCCTGCGTGAACGGCGTAATCCAGGGCAGATGCGCGAGCACATGCGCCTCGATCGGCCCGATCTGCGTGCGCGAGCGGATCGCATAGTCGAGCACGCCCAGATAATGGTTGTAGCGCATGTCTTCGCCGACCATGCCCTGGAGCTTGAAGCCGAAGTCATAGCCTTCGGCCTTCGGGTCGAGCGGACGCTGGACGGTCAGCACGGCGCCGTTGAAGGTCGGCCAATTGGCGCGGTCGGTATAAAGATGGCCCCAGTTCAGCTTATTGAACGGCTGATTGAAGTTGACCGCGACGCCGCCTTCGACATAGCCGTCGACCGTCAGCGTGTCGGCCCAGGCCGGCGGCGGCGGCGGCGTCTGCGGCCCTTTCACGATTTTGCCTTTTTTGACAGGCTTGGCCGCGGGCGGCGGAGCAGGCTGGTTCTCCTCGATCAATGTCGGATCGACGTCCAGCAGCTTCGCCTGTGCATTGGCCGCGCCGACGCTGGCCACCAGCGAAAGGGCGGTTATGGTCGAAAGATAATACCACTTCATAGCGAGTAACTCCGTCTGGGGCCAAAATCTGTTCGATATCACTCGCGACTGGGCTTTTTCTCAAGTCTAAGCGCCGCGCAATTGCCTAATAAGTGTGCAAAATAACCTGTGTTACAACTTTGTTTCCTTCACTGTGTCCATAATGTCACAAATTTGCTCTCAAGAACGATTGTAACAATTGGCGTCGCTGCGGCGGCGCGCCGATCCCCGACCCCCGAGGTCCGAATCAGTGCGAAGAGACGCGGCGATGGCGTCGCCATTCGCTTGTCCCGGGGAGGCGACGCCCTTTTTAGAAAAGACGCAAACGAGATCGCCGCTCCATCTCTCTATTGGCGCGAGGCGAGACGCGCGGGGCGCAAGGGGGAGCGATGGGAGACGAGGCGCAAGGCCAACAGCAGGGCCCGGATTTTTCGCTCGGCGTGGCGGCCGAGCAGATTTTGGAAGGCGTTCCGCTGCGCGGCCATGTGGCGGGCGAGGACGCGATCCTCATTCGACAGGGCGACGAAATCTTCGCGATTGGCGCGCAATGTACGCATTATCACGCGCCGCTCGCAGAGGGGCTCGTCGTCGGCGGCGCGATTCGCTGCCCCTGGCATCACGCCTGTTTCAGCCTGCGCACCGGCCGCGCCTTGCGGGCGCCGGCTTTCGACGCGCTGCGCCGCTGGCGGATCGAGAAGGCCGAGGGAAAAGTCTTTGCGCGCGAACTCCTTAAGGAGGCCGCTCCCAAGTCCGTCGACGCGGCCCACGCGGCGCGCAGCGTCGTCATCGTCGGCGCCGGCGCCGCCGGATTCGCCGCCGCGCAGATGCTGCGCGCCGAGGGCTATGACGGCCTCGTCGAAATGATCGGCGCCGATCCCGCCGAACCCTATGATCGCCCTAATCTTTCCAAGGATTATCTCGCCGGAACGGCGGAGTCCGACTGGCTGCCGCTGCGCGATTCCGCCTGGTACAAGGAAAACGGCGTGCAATTGCGCCTCGGGCGGCGCGCCAAAGCGCTCGATACGGCGGCGCGGCGCCTCACGCTCGACGATGGCGCGACGCTCTCCTATGACGCGCTGCTGATCGCGACCGGCGCGAGTCCCCGGCGGCTCTCCGTTCCCGGCGCCGACAGCGCGCATGTCCATTATCTGCGCACGCTTGCGGACGCCGACCGGCTCATCGCGGCTTGCCCCGGCGCGCGGCGGATCGCGGTGATCGGCGCGAGCTTCATCGGCCTCGAAACCGCTGCGGCGCTGCGCGCCCGCAACCTCGATGTGCACGTGATCGCGCCGGACGCCATTCCCATGGCGCGTATTTTGGGACCAGAGATCGGCGATTTTGTAAGGAACCTGCACATAAGCCATGGCGTGGTCTTCCATCTGGAGGATGGCGTGGTCGAAATTGACAAAAGCTCTGTCAGGCTGAAGAGCGGCGTGACAATTGAGGCCGACTTCGTCGTTGTCGGCGTCGGCGTGCAACCCGATCTCGCGCTTGCGGAGGCGGCTGGGCTCGCGGTCGATAACGGCGTGCTTGTCGACGAATATCTGCAGACGAGCGCGCCGGGCGTTTATGCGGCGGGCGACATCGCGCGCTGGCCCGACAGGATCACGGGCGAGCGGATTCGGGTCGAGCATTGGGTCGTGGCGGAGCGCCAGGGCCAGACCGCCGCGCGCAACATGCTCGGCCGGCAGGAGCGCTTCGAGGCCGCGCCCTTTTTCTGGAGCCAGCATTACGACCAGACCATCGCCTATGTCGGCCATGCGGCGGGATGGGATCGCCTCGAGATTTCCGGCGATCCGGCGGCGGGCGACTGCCGCGTCGCTTATTTCAAGGGCGACCGCAAACTCGCCGTCGCGACCATCGGACGCGATCTCGACAGTCTGCGCGCGGAAGCCGCCTTTGAGGAGAGCATCGGCGCGGCGCCGCCCGAAGCGATTGAATAGGCCGCTTACTCGAAGCGTCCGGCGGCGTGGCCGAGCATGGTGTAGACCTTGCCCGCGTCGCCGGTGAGCAAATCGAGCGCCTTGGAGCCGTCGCGGTCGCCGCGGCTTGTCTCGACGAGCAGTTCCTCGAAGTGCCGGACATAGTGATCGACGGTGCCGCGGAACTCCTGATCGACGCGATAGCGGCGGCGGATTTCCTCGAAAGTCTGATGCCCTTGCGGGGTATAGAGGCGGCGGCCGAACAGGCCGCCCTTTTCGCCGCGCTGATAACGCCGCCAGAGCTCGGCGACGGCGGCGTTGTCCACCATGCGCGCAACGTCGAGCGTCAGGCTGTCGAGCGCGCCCGTCGTTCCCACGGGGCGCGCCGCCGCGCGCGGCGGCTGCGGCGCGTCGTCGAATGAGGCGCGCGCGAGAAGGTCGCTCAACCAGCCGCCGCCCGACTCCCGCGTCTGGACCGC
>NZ_JAZHYN010000085.1:0-4175 GCF_036576025.1 Methylocystis borbori
CGGCGCCGGCGCGGCGGTGAGCGACGCGACGCAGCTCGGCGCGGGCGCGCCGGCGGGCGATTTCGATGCGGCGCTCGCCTTCGCCGTCGGCGAACTCGGCAAGCTCGCGCAGGGCCGGGCCTCGATCTCCGACGGCAAGATTTCGATTGAGGGGCAGGGGCGCGAAAACGTGCAGGCCACGACGATCGAGGCCGACGCCAAAGCGCATCTGCCGAAAGGATTCGACATCGCGCGGCTCGACATCGTCGCCGGTCCGGTTTCGCCCTATGTCTTTGGCGCCGAGCGCGCCGACGCCGAGGTGACGCTGACCGGCTATGTTCCCGACGAGGTCGCGCGCCAAAGGCTCGTCGAAAGCGCGCGCCGGCATTTCTTCGACGCGGCGGTTGTCGACCGGCTCGCGATCGCAAAGGGCGCGCCGCAGAATTTCACTGACGCCGCCGACCATTCGCTTGCGGCGCTCGCGCGCCTTGCGGACGGCAGGCTCGCGATCAGCGACGCCACTGTGGCGCTGACGGGCGCCGCGCGCCATCAGAACGCGCGCGCCGAAATCGGGACGGCGCTCGCCGAGTCGCTGCCGCAGAGTTTCCGCGGCGACGCGCGGCTCTCGACGCGCATCCTCGGCTCCACGCTCGACGCCGGACAATGCGGCGCGGCGCTCTCCCAACTGCTCGCGAAGCGGCCGATCAAGTTCAGCGCCGACGACGTTGCGATCGCGCCCGAATCCGCGCCGCTGCTCGACGCGATCGCCGCGACGGCGCTGCGCTGCCAGATCGTCGGCCTCGAAGTCGCCGCGCATACCGACAATGCGGGCATCAGCGAGGTCAATCTCGCCCGCAGCAAGCGCCATGCGCAGGCGGTCGTCGAACATCTCGTGAAGGCCGGCGTCGATCCCTTCAAGGCGACGGCCGTCGGCTATGGCGCGGAGCGGCCAATCGTCCCCAATGACAGCGACGAAAATCGCGCCCGCAACGCGCGCGTCGAATTCGTCGTGAAGTGACGGGCGGGGAAGGAGAAAGCGGATGGTCTATTTGCTGACGCTCGGCTGGGCGTGGTTCGCAGCCGCCTGCGCGCTCGGCGCGCTGACGGGTTTCGTGACGACTCCGGACGACAAGAACGCGCCGGCCGCCCCCGGCTGGATATTGGCGGCCACGGCGCTGGCGCTCGTCGCCGGCTTCGCCGCCTCCTGGCTGGAGTTGTTCGGCGGCCGCGAGGCGGTCGCTTTCGACGTGGCGCTGCTCGCGAGCGCCGCCTATCTCGTCGGACTGCCGTTCGGCGGCGCGCTGAAATCGGCGCGCGCCTCGGCGCCGGCATCCGAAGCGAAGCGTCCGATCGTCGTCCTGCGCGGCGCGATGGAGGCTCAGCCCCGGGCCGTAGCGCCTTCGCAGAGCGCCGCCGCATCCGCGACGGAAAGCGACGAACATGCGGCGATCGAAGCGGCGGCGGGCGCCGCTCAGGCGCTTCATGAAAAGGCCGCCGAGATGCGGGCGCCGGCGAAGTCGGTTCCCGGGACGGCGCCGGCGACTCTGTCCGCCCCGCGCGCGGGCAAGGCGGACGATCTTTCCAAGATCAAGGGTCTCGGGCCTAAGAGCGTCGAAAAGCTCAATGCGCTTGGCGTTTTTCACTTCGATCAGATCGCCGGATGGAGCGCCGACAACGTCAAATGGATCGAGGCGTCGATCGGCGCAACGGGCCGCGTCTCGCGCAATGGATGGGTCGAACAGGCGCAAAAGCTCGCGGGCGTCGCGCAGCGCGAGTCCGACGCCGCATGAAGGCTTGAAGAGAATGTTTTCTTTCTAATTAAGCGATATGCGCATTCTCCTTTACGCCTTCATTTGCGTCGCGGCGCTTTTGCCGCAAAGCGTCCGCGCCCAGGACATGCTGCAGGGCGTCGATCTCGCGCAGCCCGCCTATTCGCAGGCCGAGCTGACGCGCGCCGACATCGAGGCGGCGCTTAAACATCGCGGCGCCGGTCATAAGATCGATCTCTCCGAAAAGAGCCTCAACGGGCTCGATCTCTCCGGCCTCGATCTGCGGGGAGTCGATTTTCGCGCTGCGCGGCTGAACAAGGCGCGGCTTTCCGGCGCCAATCTCGACGGCGCCATTCTCGATCAGGCCTGGCTGATCGACGCCGACCTCAGCGGTGCCTCGCTGAAGGGGGCGCACGCCTTCGCGGCGCAGATGCAGCGCATGCGCGCCGACGGCGCCGATTTCTCCCATGCGCGCGTCGCCGGCGATCTTTCCGGCGCGTCGCTGCGCGGCGCGAATTTCGACGAAGCCGATCTTGGCGCCGATATGAAGAACCAGTCGATGGGGCTGATGCGCGCGGTCCTGCGTTCGGCGACGTTAGAGGGCGCGCGTTTTCGCAACGCCAATCTGCTCTCCGCCGATCTGCGTTTCGCGCGCGCCGCCGGCGCGGATTTTTCTCACGCCAATTTGAAGAATGCGGACGCATCGGGCGCCGATTTCTCAAGCGCGATCTGGACAGGCGCCAAAACCGAAGGCCTCGATCTCGACTCCGCGCGCATCGACCCCGCGGCGGAAGCGGCGCTGAAAGATGCGCATAATCTCGATCGCGCCCGGCGCCAGTGACGCGCCGGCCCTGCGCGGCTTTTGCGCTGCAGCAGGACGCCGCGTCCCGCTTTGATTTATCTTTTTGAATTTGCTTAAGATGGCTTCGTCCCGCTTTTTTCCTCGCGCGCCGCGCCGGCATATGCGGGATGTGACTGCGGGCGGGGCGAGAGGGATGAGCGATGGGCGCTGGCGGCGAACAGCCAAACCACGGGAAGAAGGCTTTCGCAAAGCTCGCCTTTCTTGCCTCGGGCGCGCCGGAGGCGGAGGAAGCGCGGCTCCGCCTCGTCGAGAAATATAGCGACTGCCCGCCTGAGGAGGCCGACTGCATCGTCGCGCTCGGCGGCGACGGGCTGATGCTGCGCACGCTGCATCGCTTCATGGGCGCGGGCAAGCCGATCTATGGGATGAATCGCGGCTCCGTCGGCTTTCTGATGAATCAATATCGCGAAAGCGGATTGCGCAAGCGCCTCGCCGAGGCGAAGCCGTCGATCATCCATCCGCTGCTCATGCATGCGGTGAATCTGCGCGGCGACGAATTCTCCGCCCATGCGGTCAACGAAGTCTCGCTCCTGCGCCAGACCTCGCAGATCGCCAAGCTGCGCATATTGGTGAATGGGCAGGAGCGTATGCCCGAGCTCGTCACCGACGGCGTGCTGGTGGCGACGCCGGCGGGCTCCACCGCCTATAATCTTTCGGCGAATGGGCCGATCTTGCCGCTGGACGCGCCGCTGATGGCCCTGACGCCGATCTCGGCCTTTCGCCCGCGCCGCTGGCATGGCGCGCTCTTGCCCAGCGCCGCCAAGGTGCGCATCGAAGTGCTGGAGGCGGAGAAGCGGCCGGTGTCGGTCGTCGCCGACCACGACGAATTCCGCGATCTCGCTTATGTCGACATCGAGATGGATCATGCGACCGAGATGGTCCTGCTGCACGACCCTGGCCATTCGCTGGAGGAGCGCATTTTGAGGGAGCAGTTCGGGTATTAGGGGCGGGCCGCCCAGCCTGCCGGATGTTGAAGAATGCGCATGATCGTGGCGGTCTTCTCGACGACCAGCCTGAAAGAGGGCCGATGCGCTCCTGTCTGATCCTGGATATCGCGGCCGGCGGCGATGTTTCGGCGGCGCTCGCTTGCGGCGCCGACGCGGTTCTGTTGCGCCGCGCGGGCGAGGCGGCGCATGCGACGCGCGCTTTTATCGCCGATGTGCGGAGACAGTCGAAGGGCCTGAAGGTTTTTGTCGAAATCGCGCCAATCGAGAGCGAGTCCGTCGAGGGCGAGCTCGACTCTGTTGTCGGCTTTGCGCCAGACGGCGTTTTTCTGTCGGCTTGCGCCGACAGGACAAGTCTTTCCCAGCTTGCCGCGAAGCTCGCCGTGCGCGAGGCGGAAGCCGGCCTGACGCATGGCGCGACGAAAATCGCGGCTTTTGTCGGCGCCGACCCTGCGGCCGTATTGGCGCTGCCCAGCTTCGCCGACGCGACGAAGCGGCTTGCGGCGATCGCCTTCGACGAAGCGCCGCTTCGCGCAGGCTTGGGACTCGCGGAGCCTGACGCCGCGCCGATCGCGACCGCGCGCGGCCTCGTCGTTCTGGCCGCCGCCGCCGCCGGCGTTC
>NZ_JAZHYN010000086.1:0-3558 GCF_036576025.1 Methylocystis borbori
TCGCGGGCCGGAGCAAAGCGCGCTGGCGCTCGCCCGCACGCTCGAGGAGAAGCTTGCGCGCGCCCGGGCCGAAAACGCCGCGCTCGACGCCGCCTTCGATTGCGCCCGCGCGCCGCTCGCCATCGTCGCGGGAGACGGGCGGTTTGAGCGGTTCAATCCCGCTTTCGCCGTTTTCTTCGGCGTCGAGCCGCGGGCGATTCACGGGCGCAATCTCTCCGCGCTCTTTGCCGCCGCCGAGGCGCAGACCCTGATCCAGCGCCTGGCGCTCGCGCGCGCAGACGCCAATGAGCAATTCTCCTTGACGGCGCTGACGCCCGGGGGCGGCCTGCCCGTGGACGTGACGCTGCGCCGCCTCGCCGTCGACGGCGCGGCGAGAATTTGCGTCAGCCTGCGCGAACGGGCGGCGCGCGGCCGCGGCGATCGCGAATTGGAGGCGGCGCGCCTCGCCGCCGAGGCCGCCAACGCCGCGAAATCGGATTTCCTCGCGCGCGTCTCCCATGAAATCCGCACGCCGCTCAACGCTATCATCGGTTTCGCCGAAGTGATGATGGAGGAGCGCCTCGGCCCCATCGGCGCGCCGCGCTATAAGGAATATCTGAAGGACGTGCACGCCTCGGGCCAGCATGTGCTGTCGCTCGTCAACGATCTCCTGGACCTTTCCAAGATCGAGGCGGGGAAGCTCGAACTGTCCTTCGAGCGGGTCGACGCCAACGCCGTCATCGCGGAGTGCGCCTCGATCATGCAGGCGCAGGCCAATCAGGCGCGCATCGTGATGCGCCTCGCGCTCGAATCGAGCCTGCCGCCGATCCGCGCCGACGCGCGTTCGCTCAAACAGATTTTATTGAATCTTCTGTCGAATGCGGTGAAGTTCAACGAGCCGGGCGGGCAGGTCATCGTCTCGAGCGCGCTGACCGACGCGGGATATGTCGTCATCCGCGTGAAGGACACGGGCATCGGCATGTCCGAGGACGAAATCGAAATGGCGCTGGAGCCTTTCAAGCAGATCGCCACGTCGCGCAAGGCGCATGGGACGGGCCTCGGCCTGCCGCTGACCAAGGCGCTGATCGAGGCGAATCACGCCTCCTTCACGATTCAAAGCCGTAAGAACGAGGGCACGCTGATTGAAATCGCCTTTCCGCCGCCGCAGGTGGTCGCTGCGGAGTAGGGGGCGGGGGCGCAAGATCACGCTGCATTTGGACGGCGTCGTCCGGATGCAGATAACGTGATCGATTCAAAAGTATAGAGCGCGCTCTATGCGAAAAACCGGCTTCCGCTTTTTCGCAGCGCGCTCTACAAAAAAACCGACCCGCTGGCGTCGGCCGTCCCGACCCAAGGCCAACCCGCCCCAAGGCCAAGATGCGCCAACGGCCAACGGGCCGCTGAAAAGGCGTCGATCGCCGCGTTTAAGCGCTTACTTGTTCATGCGCGCCGCAACGATGGCGCCGCCGATGACGATAGCGAGCATAAGGCCCGGGATAAGATACTGCATGTCCACCTCCCAAATGATTGCGCCGTCTCAAGGCGGCCGTTTTTTCGGCTTTGCCGCGAGATGGACCTTCACCGAAGGGGTCGGCTCTTGTCAAGGGCTCTCCAACGCCCTAGTTCGGCTTTCCGCTCTCGCGCGCGGGCGTCAAGCCGCCGATTCTCGCGGATTTCGGCGATAGCGCATTGATCGCGCCGCGCGCTTGCGCCAATCTCGCTCTCCCGCGCCGGAAGTTCCGCGCGCCGGCTGGCCATAATTCATGACCTCCAACGCGCCGATCATCGACCTCAACGCCGACCTTGGCGAAGGCTTCGGCCTGTGGCGCATGGGCGACGACGACGCGATGCTCGACATCGTCACGAGCGCCAATGTCGCTTGCGGCTTTCACGCCGGCGATCCCGACATTATGGCGACGACCTTCGCGCGCGCGAAGGAAAAGGGCGTGGCGGTCGGCGCGCATGTGGCCTTTCCCGATCTTGCAGGCTTCGGCCGGCGCGCGCTGCCGATGAGCGCGCAGGAGATCGAGCGGACCGTCGCTTATCAGCTCGGCGCCGCCCAGGCGCTCGCGGTCCTCGTCGGCCATCGCATCGGCTATGTCAAAGCGCATGGCGCGCTCGCCAATATCGCCGAGCGCGACGCCGATGTCGCCGGCGCCATCGCGCGCGCGACGCGGGCCGTCGATCCTTCGCTGACGCTGCTCGCCATCGCGCTTTCGGAGCAGGGGCGCGCGGGCGAACGCGCCGGACTCAAGGTCGCGCATGAAGTCTTCGCCGATCGCGCCTATATGGACGACGGCACTCTGCAGCCGCGCGGCCAGGCGGGCGCCGTGATCGAGGACGTCGAGCGCGCTGCGGCGCGCATGCGCGACATGCTGGCGAACAAAGGCCTCAGGACCGCGAGCGGCAAGCTTTTGCCGACGTCGATCGACTCGATCTGCGTGCATGGCGACGCCCCCCTCGCGGTCGCGCTGGCGCGCCGCCTGCGCGAGGGGCTCGAACAGGAAGGCTGGCGGCTGCGCGCTTTCGCGGGAGAATGACGCGCGATGGAATATGAGAGGCCGCGTTTTCTCGATTGCGGCGAAGCGGCGCTTTCGGTCGAATTCGGCGACAGCGTCGATCCCGCGATCAACGCAAGGGTTCTGGCGCTCGACGACATGCTCCGCGCCGCGCCGCCTCCGGGCCTTCGCGAGACGACGCCGACCTATCGCGCGCTTTTTCTGCGCTATGAACCTTTGGAAATATCGCGCGCGGCGTTGATCGCGCGGCTCGAGGCGTTGATCGCCCGCATCGCGCCTGCTTCGTCGGCCACGCCCGCGCCAACGCGCTGGACGCTTCCCTGCTGCTACGATCCCGTCTTCGCGGAAGACATAAACGAAGCCGCCGCGCGCCTCGGGGTTACGGCGGGCGAACTCGCGGCGCTGCATGCCGGCGCCGATTATCGCGCCTATATGTATGGCTTCTCGCCCGGCTGGTGTTATCTCGGCGGACTGCCGCAGACGCTCGCCATTCCCCGTCGCGCCAGCCCGCGCGGCCCCACCCCGCCCGGCGCCATACTCATCGGCGGCGCGCTGGCGCTCATCGCGGCCAATCCCATGCCGACCGGCTGGTATGTCGTCGGCCGCACGCCCGAGCGGCTCTTCGCGCCGGAGCGCCAACCGCCCGTCCTCGTCGCGCTGGGCGACGCCATCCGCTTCGAGCCCATTGACGCGGCGACATTCGCGGCGCTCGACGCGCGCGCGGGCAAGGGCGAAACGCTGGCGCGCCGCGAGGAGTTATGATGAGCGCGCGGCTCCTCATCCGCGCCGCGGGGCCCGGCGTAACGATCCAGGACGAAGGCCGGCTCGGCCTGACGCGCTTCGGCGTCACTCCGGCGGGTCCGATGGACCTTGGCGCCTATCTCGCCGCGACCCGCGCGGTCAGCGTGAGAGTAGCGATCGAGGCGTCGCTCGGCGGCGCGGTCTTCGAGGCGGAGGGCGCGACGCTGCCCATCGCCTTCGCCGGCGGCGCCTTTGACATCAGGCTCGACGGGCGCGCGCTGCCCCCCGCCTGCCTGCTGCCGCTCGCGCCGGGGTCGCA
>NZ_JAZHYN010000087.1:0-3301 GCF_036576025.1 Methylocystis borbori
CGCGCCGCCGCCATCGGCGCCCGAAGCCGGCGCCGCCGCGCCCGAGGTCTATCGCGAAATCGTGGGGCCTGACGGCGTCAGCCGCCGCGTGCGCGTCGTGGCCCCGTCGCTGTGAGGCTACTCACTCGATATGCGTCTTCACCGTCTCGATCAGTTGCTTGATCGAGAAGGGCTTGGGCAGAAAGCCGAAATCGCCCTCGGGCAGGTTCTTGGCGAAGGCCTCTTCCGCATAGCCGGAAACGAAGATCACCTTCGCCTTGACGCCGCGCTTGCGCAGTTCCGCGAACATGGCGGGGCCGTCCATCTCCGGCATCACCACGTCGGAGACGATGAGATCGATCTTGCCGTCGACGCGATCGACGACCTCCAACGCCTCGAGGCCCGTCGTCGCCTCGAGAACGGTGAAGCCGCGCGAACTCAAGGCCCGCGCCCCGATGGAGCGCACCGCGTCCTCGTCCTCGACGAGCAGGATGACGCCCTGCCCGGTATAATCCGCCGCGACCTTGGGCGCGTCGGCCTTTTGCGGCGCCTCCTTCTCGTCGGGCGTGTAGCGCGGCAGGAAGATGCGGAACGCCGCGCCGCGCCCGACCTCGCTGTCGACGAAGATGAAGCCGCCCGACTGCTTGACGATGCCGAAGACGGTCGAAAGCCCGAGGCCCGTGCCCTTGCCGACCTCCTTCGTCGTGAAGAAGGGCTCGAAAATCTTCTCCTTCACATCCGGCGGAATGCCGGCCCCATTGTCCTCCACTTCGACGAGGACATAGTCGGCCGGCGGCAGTTGCGGCTCGTTGAAGCTCGCGCACTCGGCCTGCGTCACATTGCGCGTGCGGATTTGCACGCGCCCGCCCGATTCCGGCATGGCGTCGCGGGCGTTGACGACGAGATTGATGACGACCTGCTCGAATTGCGTCAGATCGGCCTTCACGAACCACAGATCGCGGCCGAGGCGCAATTCGAGCTCGTTCTTCTCGCCGACGATGCGGCGCAGCAGATTTTGCACTTCGGAAAGCGCGTCGCCAAGTTGCAGCACTTGCGGACGCAGAGTCTGGCGGCGGGAGAAAGCAAGCAATTGGCGCGTGAGGCCCGCCGCGCGATTGGCGGTCTCCTTGATCTGGCGAATGTCGCGGAAAGCCGGGTCCGTCGGCCGATGGCTCGACAGCAGAAGATCGGAATAGCCGATGATCGCCGTCAGCATATTATTGAAGTCATGCGCGATGCCGCCGGCAAGCTGGCCGACCGCGTTCATCTTCTGCGATTGCGCGAACTCCTCCTGCAGCTTGCGCTGCTCGGTGGTGTCGAGCGCGTAGATCATCGCGCCTTTCTTGCCGGCGTCCTCTGCCGAAGAGACGAAGAAACGCGCCGAGCGCGACGCGGCGCCGTCCTCGAAGAGAACGTTGACGGGGCGCACCTCGCCCTTGCCTTCGATCGCGTCCTCGATCGCCTTGCGCAAAGCCGCGCCGTCGCGCTCGCCGAGCCCCGCAAGCACCGACCAGGGCGCGCCGTCCTTGCCATGGCCGGCCTTGAGCGCCTCCGGCAGCAGCCTCGCGAAAGCGGCGTTGGAGGACAGCACGCGGCCTTCCGGGTCGAGAGTCGCGATCGCCATGGGCGTCGAATTGAAGAAGCGGGCGAAACGCACTTCCGCTGCGCGCAGGTCTTCTTCCGGTTGCTCGCCCGCCGCGCGGTTGAGCACGAGCGTGCGCGAGGCGCCGGCCGCGCCGTCCTGGCCGAAAGCGACCTGATGCAAGAGGCGCACGGGGAGCGACCGTCCGTTGCGGCAACGCAGATCGAGATCGATCTGCTCGGTGCGCACCTCGCCCGGCGCGCCGGAGATCGCCGTCAGCAGCGCGGCGCCGTTATTGGCGACGATCGCGGCGAGGGTCGCGCCCCCGGAGCCGACCTGCGTGAGGTCGTAGCCCAGCCAGCCGGCGAGGGTCTTGTTCATGTAAGAGACGGCGCCGTCTGCGCCGGCGGAAAAGAAACCAGCCGGCGCGTGATCGAGAAAGTCGATCGCGTGCTGCAGTTCCTGAAAGATATTTTCCTGGCGCTCCCGGTCGGCCGTCACGTCGGCGACGGTCCAGAGGCTCGCGCGCGCGCCTCCCGTCATCGGCAGCGGCCGGACGCGGATTCGATACCAGCCGACCGCGCCGATGACCGCGCTCTTGCCGGAGAGCGGCGGCGAAAGGCGCAAATCCTCCGTATGCGCATTTCCGAGCCGCGCCGCCTGCGCGAGCCTGTAGATCGCCTCGGAAACCTCGGGCGGTCCCGAGAATAGCCGCTCGACGACCTGAAGGCCGGAGGCGTCGCGGGCCCCGCACAGAGCCATATAGGCGTCGTTGGCATAGAGGATTCGCGTTTCTCCGCGCGTGACCAGCAGTCCTTCGCCGGCGGTGTCGGCGATGAGCTTCGTCACGTCGTTGCGCGCGATCCGGTTGGAAAACTGGATGAGCCCGACGGCGTAAGCGAAAAGAAAGAACACCCCGGCGAAGCCGAAGAACGCCAGCGCGAGCATGGCGAAGCGCGGGGCGAGCTCCACGGGCGCGAAATAATAGACGGCGAGCGCCGCGACGACGGCGACCGCGAGCGCCAGGACAAGCCCGACGCTGGCGGGACGCTCGCTCCGCTCGAATGCCGACGCCGCTATCCTGTCGGTCATCTCTCGTTCACCCGCGCCATTTCGCCGATCGAGACGGTCCGCGCCGCAGGCGTCTTTCCCGCTTATGGGCCGACGCGCGCAGAATCATTCGGAAAACAATGGCCGCGGCGGCGCCTTCTGGCAACGGCGCCAATGTAAAATCCCCCGCTATGCGTCACGGATTAACCATTGATTAACCTTTTTTCGGCGCTTGCCATGAAAGCTGTTAATTTGGCAAGGTTCCCGCGCCTTACAACAAGAGACGGCCGTTCATGCCAGATAGATTCACGCAACTGCTCCCAATACTTGGAGCGCTCGTGGCGTTCCTCGTCGCCGCAGTGCTCGTCCTGTATATTATCCGGCTGTTGTTCGGTCGCCGCATCCGCTCGTCCGCTCCGCGCAACCGGGCGCGACGGCTGGACATCGTCGACGTGTTCGATCTCGATCGGGAACGCCAGCTCGTCATCGTGCGGCGGGACAATGTCGAACATCTCCTGCTGATCGGCGGGCCGAACGACATATTGGTCGAAGCGACGATCAATCGCGTCGAAGGCATGCTCGGCCGGCCGGGCGAGCAGCGGCAGGCGGCGGCCCCCGGAAATTGGCCGGCGGCTCCCGGCCAGCCGGAGCGCGAACATGTCGAGGGGCCTCCCGGGCCGCCTCCGGGAT
>NZ_JAZHYN010000088.1:0-3116 GCF_036576025.1 Methylocystis borbori
GCGCCCATCGCGCCCGCGCCCGACGCGGCGCAGGAACAGCCGCTCGCCTCAATGCAGGAGCCGCCTTCGCCCGTCCCGCACGAAGCCCCGCCGCGCCGCATCGACGATCTGCTGCCGCCGGAAGATATTCCGACCGTCGGCTCGATCCCGTCGCGTCCGCGCCCGAGCCAAAGGCGGGCCGCGCCCGAGAGGAATATTTTCGAGCAGCTTTTCGGCGGCGGCTAGCGCCTTGGCGCGAGCGGGCGCGCGCGTCGCGCTTGAGCGATTTCCGGATACGCTTTATGAAGCGAGCGGAAATCAAAGGCTGGGCGGTCACGCGCCCCGAGCGTCAGGGAACCATGTTCGAGCTCGGCGTCGCGCTTGTGCTGATCGCAATCAACGGAATTTTCTCGCTTTCCGAACTGGCCATCGTCTCGGCGCGCAAAGTGCGGCTGAAGACGCTCGCCGCCGACGGGCGGCGCGGCGCTGAAACCGCTCTGGCGCTCGCGGAAAATCCCGGTCGCTTTCTGTCGACCGTTCAGATCGGCATCACGCTCGTCGGCGTTCTCGCCGGCGCCTTTTCGGGCGCCGCGCTCGGCGAGAAGCTGAGCGAGTTCTTGCGGGCGCAGGGCGCTTCCGCCTTCGCCGCCGAATGGATCGGCTATGGCGGCGTCATCGGCGCCATTACCTATCTTTCCGTCGTCGTCGGCGAACTTCTGCCCAAGAACATCGCGCTGCGCCACGCCGAGACCATCGCCTGCCGCATGGCGCCGCTGATGTCGCTTCTCTCCACCGCCGTCGCGCCGGTCGTCTGGCTGCTCGACGCGTCGACGCGCCTGATTCTTTTGTCGGTCGGGCAGTCCAACCCGACGGAATCCGCCATCACCGACGAGGAGATCCGGACGATCGTCGCGGAGGCTCATTCCAGCGGCGCCATCGAGGCGGATGAGCAGCAAATGATTTCGGGCGTCCTGCGGCTGGGCGATCGGGCCGCGCGCGCTTTGATGACGCCGCGCGGCGAAGTCGACTGGCTCAATCTGAGCGAACCCGAAGAGGCGCTGCGCGAAAAGCTCATCGAGACACAGCATGCGCGTCTGCCGGTCAGCGAAGGCGACATGGACGATATGATTGGCGTCCTGTTGATCCGCGAATTGCTCGGGCCGGCGCTGCGCGGCGAGCCGCTGGATATCGGCGCCCATGTCAAGCCCGCGCCGGTCGTGCCCGATTCCATCGACGCGCTCGACGCGCTCAACGTCTTGCGCGAGGCCGAAATCCCGATGGCGCTCGTGCATGACGAATACGGCCATTTCGAAGGCGTGGTGACGCCGGCCGACATTCTCGACGCGATCGCCGGCGCCTTCCGCTCCAATGAAGGGGACGAGGAGCCGGAGGCGCTGCGGCGCGAGGACGGGAGCTGGCTGCTCGCCGGCTGGATGCCGGTCGACGAAATGGCCGAACTCCTGGGCGTGACGCTCCCCGAGAACCGAAGCTTCGAGACGGTCGCGGGCCTCGTGCTCGACGGGCTGATCCGCTTTCCCAAGCTCGGGGAGACGGTCGATAAGCTCGGCTGGCGCTTCGAAGTGATCGATCTCGACGGCAGGCGCCTCGACAAGGTGCTGGCGAAGAAACTCCCCGCCGAGGCGTAGAGGAGCGGTCGTCCTTTAGCGGAAAACGTCCATTTCGCGGGCGAAGGGGCGCCGCACGGCCCGCGCGACTCAGGCGTCTAGAAATCTATATCACTGAAAATAAATGTCTTTCTTCGACGCAAGAAACGCGAAGGCTTCCCGCGCGGCGGGACATAGCGTGGCGCATCCGCGTCACCAATGTGACAAATGGCGAAGATTTCGGTTCGAGGCGGGAATCCTCAAAGGCGCGGCAGGCGCGCCCTTGTTGAGGATTTCCGTTCCACCCGCGGGTTAGTGCAGGCTGACCATCTGCAGGTGATTTTCGCGGGCGTTGCCGATGCAGCCTTCTTCCGAATCGGCCAGAACGATCGGGGCGCCATCCGCGCCGAAAAGCGCGAAAATCATCAGCCCCGGCGCGATTTGCGGCGCCTGCGGGTAGAGCCGGTTCACTTCCTCCGAGCGCATCGGACGCACATAAGCGATGACGCCATCGCCAAGCTGCGCGAACTGCTCCGGCGTCAGCGGAGCTTCCTTTTGCTCGATCGCGGTCTTCAGTTCCATCACGTCCTCCTGGCGGTCGCATCCGACCCACCTCCCGGCGCCCGTGCAAACAGCGCGCCGTCAAGAGATTAGATGTGCATGATTAGAGCTTTTTGAAGGGGCGCCCGGCAAAAGCCTCTCCCGCCGGAGGCGCGGCGGAGAAAACAAGTCAGCGGGCAAACTAGACGCCGAGCGTCAGCCGCGCCGGATCCTCCACCAACTCCTTGAGTCGAACGAGAAAGGTCACCGCCTCCTTGCCGTCGACGATGCGGTGATCGTAGGAGAGCGCCAGATACATCATCGGCCGGATTTCGATCTTGCCCTCGATGGCGACGGGCCGCTCCTGGATTTTATGCATGCCGAGAATCCCCGACTGGGGCGCGTTGAGGATGGGGGTCGACATCAGCGAGCCATAGACGCCGCCATTCGATATTGTGAAGGTTCCGCCCTGCAGATCGGCGATATCGAGCGCGCCCTCACGCGCCTTGCGGCCGAGTTCGGCGATCGCCTTTTCGATTTCGGCGAGCGACAGCCGGTCGGCGTCGCGCACCACCGGCACGACGAGGCCCTTATCCGTGCCCACGGCCACGCCGATATGGCAGAAATGCTTGTAAACAATGTCTGTCCCGTCGATCTCGGCGTTGACTGCGGGGATTTCCTCGAGCGCCTGACAGCAGGCTTTGACGAAGAAGCCCATGAAGCCGAGCTTGACCCCGTGCCTTTTCTCGAAGGCGTCGCGATAGCGCTTGCGCAGCTCGATCAGCGCCGACATGTCGACTTCGTTGAAGGTCGTCAGCATCGCCGCCGCGTTTTGCGCCTCCTTGAGGCGGCGCGCGATCGTCTGGCGCAGGCGGGTCATTTTCACGCGCTCCTCGCGCGGCGCGTCCGCCTGCGGGACGGGCGCGCGCGGCGGGGAAGGAGGCTCGATCCGAGCCTCCTGCGCTGGCTGCGCTGTCGGCGGGGGCGGCGCCG
>NZ_JAZHYN010000089.1:0-2861 GCF_036576025.1 Methylocystis borbori
GCGCGCGCCTGCCCGACGCCGTCAGGCGCGGGCGGCGGGGGGCGCCCGGGCGCAATGCGACCGAACGGCGCGCGCCGCCGGCGACGAAAAATCCGTCGCGCCGAAGTCGATCAGCGCGTAATCGACGGGGGCCGAGGCGTCATGCGTCCAGTCAGCGACCCAGGCGTGCCAGGGCTCGGCGCAGAGACAACAGGATTGGCAGTGGCGATGATGGCCGGATTTTTCCGCCGGGCCGGAGTCGTCGGGAGCATAGCGCTCATGGCAGGGCGCGGCGAACGCGCGCTCGGGCGAGGGAGGCGCGGCTTGCGCGAGGCTCGCCCCGCCCGCAATGGCCTGCACGACCATTGCGAGCGCGAGCAAGAGCGCGCGGAGCGACGACAGGCTCATTCCCTCTCCTGACGCAAAACTGACAGATCGTTATGTACACGTTACCTTGCCGCGCCAATATGCGGCGGGCGGGCTCAGGCGCAAAAAGCTTGAGATGTGTCAATTGCGCAACAGGGGTTCGGCGCCCAATTTTGCGGCCGTCGAGTCGCAAGATGCTCGCTCAAAACCATTTCCCTTTGGCGCAGCGCGTTCTAATCTCCGTCGCCATGTATATCGCCATCACTAGGGACATTCAGGTTACGGCCCTGCCCGACTTTCTGCCGGATCGCTCCGATCCCGATCAAGGCCGCTATTTCTGGGCCTATACGATCGAGATCGCTAACTTGGGACGCGTGCGCGTGCAGCTCGTCTCGCGGCACTGGATCATCATCGACGCCGAAGGCCGCCGCGAGGAAGTGCGCGGTCCCGGCGTCGTCGGCGAGCAGCCCGTGCTCGAACCGGGCGAGACCTTTCGCTATGCCTCCGGCTGCCCCCTCAGCACGCCTTCGGGACTGATGCAGGGGAGCTACCGGATGGTCACCAGCGCCGGCGAAACCTTCGACGTCGAGGTCCCCGCCTTCTCGCTCGACAGCCCCTTGTCCCATCCGACGCTGAACTGAGGCGGAAGCGGATGAGCCGCCTCGAAAGCGCCATCGACCTCCTCGCGAAGCTCGTGGCCTTCGACACCGAAAGCTCGAAATCAAATCTGCCGCTGATCGACTTCGTCGAATCCTATTTGCGCGAGCAGGACGTGGCCTTCGTGCGCCAGCCCAACGCCAGGGGCGACAAGGCGGCGCTCTTCGTCACCATCGGCCCGGGCGCGCCCGGCGGCGTGGTGCTCTCTGGACATACGGACGTCGTCCCGGTCCAGGGACAAGCCTGGAGCGCGGACCCTTTCGTCCTCCGCCGCGACGCGAGCCGACTTTATGGCCGAGGCGCCGTGGACATGAAAGGCTTCGACGCCGCCTGTCTGGCGATGATCCCGGAATTCAAATCGGCGCGCCTCGCGCGGCCGATCCATATTCTGCTCAGCTACGACGAGGAAACCACCTGTCTCGGCCCCTTGGACGTGATCGCGCGGCTCGGCGTCGATCTGCCGCGTCCCTCGGCCGTCGTCGTCGGGGAGCCGACCTCCATGGAGGTGGCCGACGCCCATAAAAGCGTCGCGACCCATGTGACGCGGGTGCGCGGGTTCGAAATCCATTCGGCCAATCTGCATCGCGGCGTCAGCGCCGTGCACGTCGCCTGCAAGCTCGTTTGCGAACTCGACCGCATCGGCGAGGAGCTGCGGGCGGAAGGCGATCCGAGCGGGCGGTTCGATCCGCCCTTCTCGACCATCCATGTCGGCGTCATCCATGGCGGCACGGCGCGCAACATCGTCGCCAAGGACTGCGAATTCCTCTGGGAGTTTCGCAGCCTGCCAGGCGTTTCGCCGAACTTGGCGCGCGATCGTCTGGAGAACTTTTGCGATGGGCTGCGCGCAACCGTCTTCGCAAATTTTCCCGATACCGGAATCGAAACGACGACGGAAAACCAGGTGCCGGGGCTTGCGCCCCAGCCGGGCTCTCCGGCGGAGACGCTGGCGCTGCGGCTGGCGAAGCGCAATGCGACGATCGCCGTGCCCTACGCCACCGAGGCGGGCCAGTTCCAGCGCGCCGGCCTCTCCGCCGTGGTCTGCGGGCCGGGACGCATCGACCAGGCGCATCAGCCGGACGAATATATAGAGATCGCGGAGCTCGCCGCCTGCGTCGAATTTCTGCGCGGCCTGGCGCTCGAGCTTCAAGCCGCATGAAACGCGGCGAATGGCCTCTCCGGCGATTAGGCCGGAGAGGCGAAATGGCTTCTTAAATAAATTCGTAAAGCAATAAGCGTCGGATGGCCGATCAGCACACCCAATGCCAGCGGCCGTACCACCAGCGCCAGCAATAGCCGCCATAGCCACCGCCCCAACCCCAGGGACGATGCCAGCCCCAGCCGCCGTGCCAACCAAGTCCGTGCCAGCCGGGACCGTGCCAGCCCGGGCCGGCGGCCGCGGGCCCGGCGGCGAAAAGCGCTCCAGCGAGCAGCGCCGCGATTGAAATCTTCTTCAACATGATCATTCTCCCTGACTAATGAGCAATAAGGCGCTCAGAAGAGCGCATCGAACCCTGCGCCGGAAAGCGCCGGAAAACTGTGCGTCAGCGCACCGGCCTCGCCTTCCGCCCGCCGGCGCCCCGCGCACATTGGCCAGCGCGGCCGAAGGCTCGACCTTCTTGCGAAACGGCCCGCAACGGGCGCCGCAAGCGCGGCGCGCCTTGTTTTTCGCGCATTGCTTTCGGCAAGTGAGCGGCTATAGTCCGCGCGCGTTGCGACGCTCCGCGGCGAAGCGCGCGCGTCATCTTGCTCAGACCTCAAGAGTTTTTCGCGATGAAGCTGATCCCGGACGCCTTGGCGCAAGCCGAATCTCCGTCACCGCCGCCCACCGCCGAAGCGCCGGCTCCCGCCCCTGCGGCGCC